>JANQSV010000345.1 GCA_028279115.1 Pseudomonadales bacterium | reverse complement strand
GGACACGAGCCGCGAAACCGGCGGCCTCACCGACCCCCACGATCTGAAAATGGACTCCCAGGGAAGAATTTTCGTCGCCGACCGCGGTAACAACCGTATCCAGATTTTGTCCCCGGAAGGCGAAGTGCTGGACATCTGGACGCAATTCGGCCGCCCGAGCGGCATCTGGATTGACGAAAACGACAAGATATTCGTCGCCGACGGCATGTCCGGCGAACAATGGAACCGGAGCTGGGAGCGCGGCATTCGCATTGGCGATGCGAGAACGGGCTATGTGACCGAGTTTATCCCCGACTATGAAACCCACCGGCAGCGGCATCGAATTCCTGGCCAGCGACGCTGAAGGCAACATCCATGCAGGCCAGGTGGGCCGGCAGCGGTTCGAGAAATACGTGCGAGTGAGGCCGTGAAGAAAGCGCAGGCAGGCGACTTCTAGCTGGAGTTGCCTTGAGGCTCCCGGATCTTGTACGATGATTCGCCGACGCGGTTGTTGCCGGAAGCAGTTTGAGTCGCGAAACCTTCGATCAGCCCTTTCACTCTCGCCATGCACTCGCGCAGCCCGGACACGTCCCGATGGATGGTCCACAGGAATCCCAGCACTGGAATGGCTACCGCCACGGTAGCGATGATTTGTCCGTCCATTTCCCACCTTCTCCTTCGAAGTGTTGGCGTTGCGGAAATTATGAGACAGGTTTTTCGGCAAAGCCAAGTTTTCGACGAAAAAAATGAAACCCTTAGCGAAGTTCCACCGGCTGGCCGTGCGGCGTTTTCAGATAGGCGGCGCGCCAGTCGGCGATGCGTTGACTGATCTCGTTGTGGGCGGCTAGATTCTCCTCCAACAACCATTTTTCCAGCGCGGCGAGACAATAAACGTAATACGTGTCGCCGAGGTCCGGTTCGCCCCGCTCTTTCGCCAGCCGGATTTCCTCGCCGAGCGTGGCCGACCATTCCGCCGGGGGCAGGTTTCCCGCTTCCTGCAAGGCGCAGACCAGCGCAAATACCTGGGCCTCCCAAGGCGCCCGAAAGACCGGACCTTCCAATTCCCTGAAGCCTGAAGCCGAGACCGAACTATTCGCCATTGCCGTCAGCCCCGCTGCTCTTGACAAAAGTCAGATACGGCTCCCACAAGTCGATCAACACATCGAATGGCTCGGCATCGTTTCCCCACAGCTCGCGAGACGAAAATTCGACGCTATAGAGGTGATGCGCGACCGGAACGCCCCGACTGTTGGCGTCGGGAAAGACGTGGGCGCCATGATGTTCGCGCACCAGGCCCCGGCAGCCTTGTACATAGTCGGGCGCGCGAGTGTGCCCCGAGGTATGTCTGCGCTCGACGATTACTTCATCTCCGACCGAGAATCGGGGCGGATTTTCTGTTTCACGCGCCGCGGGACCGCCACTGGCGAGAATCTCGCGCGCGGCTGCCGCATCGGGAACTCGCAGATTCTCGCCACATTTTGCTTCCGCCGTCCCGAACCGCAATTCTTCTTCGCCGACAAGGCCCGCCTCAAGCAACAACTTCTCCGTACCGGCAAGCCAGTTCTCGTAATAGGATTGCTCCAGATAGGCAACCGGATGCTGGCGCTCGCGGGCGTGGCGCGACTGGTCGATGTTCCACTGCCCCAACATGCCGGTGGCCAAGGTCATGGCGAATACACGCTTTTCCCATTCGTCGTGGAAAACCGGCTCTTCGGGCTCGGGATCGACCGCGCCGAATCCCTGGCGGCCGCCGAGATCGTGCCCTCCCCTCATGGCGCGAGTCGCTCCGGCGGCAGCGCCTGTTCGACGCCGATCATCGCGTTCCGCGTCACGAGCCCTTGCAATCGCTCGACGCTCCAGCCTTCGGTTCCGACCGGCCGCATGGGCACGACCAGGTAGCGCATTTCCGATGTCGAATCCCAGACGCGAATCCCGACCTCTCCGGGCAATTCGGTGCCGAACTCGGCGAGTACCGCGCGCGGCTCGCTGACCGCCCGCGATCTGTAAGGCGCGGACTTGTACCAGACCGGCGGCAGGCCGAGCACGGTCCAGGGATAGCAGGAACACAAGGTGCAAACGACGAGATTATGCACTTCCGGCGTATTCTCGACCGCTTTCAGATGTTCGCCCTGGCGGCCGAAATAGCCCATTTCCGCGGCGGCCTCCGAAGCGTCCGCGAGCAGGCGCCGGCGGAAGTCGGCATCGGTCCAGGCCAGGGCCACGAGATGCGCGCCATTTTGCGGGCCCACCTTGTCCTGGTAGGTCTCGATGATGGCGTCGAGGGCTTCGGGCTTCACGAGGCCCTTTTCGACCAGCAGGCTTTCCAGCGCCTTTGCGCGCAATTCAGTCTCGGAAGGCAAATGACTGTGGTCGCTGGACATCGGTTTCTCCTCCACCGGGCACTCGGCCTTGCTGTTATGACGCCGGCATGAACTGCGCCATTATACTTGCCTTTACGTCGCTGTTCGCCATGGCGGGCTGCGCCGGCGAACAACTCTACAACGCGATTCGCGACAATCGCATCCAGGACTGCGGGAACTTGCCGACCCCGCAGGATATCATTGCCGCTCGCCATACGAGACTGCATACGAGGAATACGCCCGCGGCCTCAAGGCGTTGCAGCCGGAACAGCGGCAATAGGACGTCAGGCCGGGCGGACGGAGAAGCGGTAGCCGGCGCTGCGGACGGTCTGGATCAGCTTGGAATAGTTTATCGACGCGCCGTCCACGGAGGACAGCGCCTTGCGCAAGCGGCGGATGTGCACGTCGATGGTGCGCTCTTCCAGGTACACGTTGGCGCCCCAGACCGAAGTCTGGATGTGGTCGCGGCTGAAGACCTTTTCCTGGTTCTGCATGAAGAACTTGAGCAGGCGGAACTCTGTGGGGCCCATTTCAACGAGTTCGTCCTCGATGGTGACGCGATGGCTGGTCGGGTCGAGCTTGAGATCAAAGACCTGCAGGCTCTTGTCGCGTTCCTTGCCGTTGACGCGGCGCAGCACGGTCTTGATGCGCGCGACGAGCTCCCGCGGCGAAAAAGGCTTGGTGACGTAGTCGTCGACGCCTTCGTTCAGGCCCTGGACCTTGTTGTCCTCGCTGGCCTTGGCGGTGAGCATGATGATGGGAATATTGCTCGTGATCTCGTCGCGGCGCAGTCGGCGGGCGAGCTCGATGCCGCTGCCGCCCGGCAGCATCCAGTCCAGCAGGACCAGGTCCGGTTTCTGATCGAGGATCGACACGTGGGCATCGTGGGCGTTCGACGCCTTGATGGTGTCGAAGCCCGCGAGATCCAGCGTTATGCCGACAACGTCCCTGATGGCGGCTTCGTCATCGACAATCAGGATGGTCGTTTTCGCCATTGCAAACGCAGGCTCCGCCAACTAGAACGCGTAGTCTACCTGCAAACTGAATTGTCGGCCGATGTCGTATGCCGTTGAAATCAGGCCGCCCTGCGTAACCGTGAATCTTTCATCGAGCAGATTCCGGCCCTTGAACTGGATTTTCCAGTTCTCGTTCAACTCCTGAATGAAATTGAAATTCAGTTCGCCGAAAGGTTGCTCGTACAGGTCCGGTGCGCCTTCAATGCCTACCTCTGTAATGCGTTCGCCGTAATAGTGATATAGCAAGGTTGCGGTTGTGCCGGTAAAGGGCTCGTATCCCGCCTGAAAATTGAACAGCCAGTCGGACTGCCCCTGCAATGGCCTTGAAAGGTTGGTCACGATACCGGCGTTTTCCTCGCTGATCTCAACCGAGGAATCGATGAACGAGACATTGGCCTGGAGATAGAAGTCCTCACCGGTCTCGCCGAGAAAACCGAGATCCTTGTATACCTCCCATTCAATGCCCTGATTCTCGCCCGACCCGGCATTGGTGAAGGTCTGCCGGCCTTCCGCGCCGGCCTGGATGATGGATTCGATGGGATTTTCGAATTCCTTGTAGAAAAGTCCAATCGACATGTAGTCGCTGTATCCGAAATACCATTCCCAGCGGAAATCGTAATTGGCGATAGAGGCTATCTTCAGGTTCGGATTTCCGACGACTTCGCGGCCGGTGACCGGATTGGTGAACGCCGCGGGAGAAAGTTCGCGAAAATCGGGGCGAGAGAGAGTTTCGCTATAGGCCAGCCGGAACTGATGATCGTTGTTTATGAATGTCGCGCTAAAGGCCGGCAACCAGTTCTCACCGCCTTGGCTTGCATTGACTTCGGAATCCCGAAAAAGGTCGAATGTGTCCACGGTCTGGCTGAAATCCTCGTATCGCACACCGCCGTTGAAGCGCAGCCGATCGCTGAAGTTGATTTCACCGTTGACATACCAGGACTGCGATTCATTTGCCGCCCGATAGTTATCCGTCGGCCGGGTGAATTCGCGCAGTTCGAAGCCAATGGGGCTGATATGTTCGGGCACGAAGATCTCTTCCATGGACATCGCGAGCAAGTCCTGATCGCGGGTCAATCGGCCCTGGTCGAAGAAGGAGAAGCGGCGTATTTCCGAATCCCGCTGCTTTTCGTTGACTACCAGACCCGCCTGGGCGGTAATCAGGGAATCGGCCGGTCCGTAGAACTCCATTGAAGTATCGAGTCCGAAGTCCCGGGCATCGTCATCGAGTACGCTGAAGCGGCGCACATTGCCGTCGGCGCGGGTGGAAAACTGGAACCGCCCATCGGCTTCGAGGTCATAGCGATAGCGGCGATGGTCGGGAGAATCGCGCTCGGCTTTCACATCGCTGAAACGCCAGTTGACGACCAATCCGTTGAGTTCGGGGAAATAGTGATCTCCCTGCAACTGGCTGGAAAACAGTTCTCGCTCGATCCATTCCAGTTCGGTACGGCGAATATAAGCTTCCTGGGCGATATCGCCTTCGACGATGCCCGCGCTATCGTCGGTCTTGCGCAATACCACGGAGGTCAGGCGCACATTGTGATTGGCATTGAAGTCGATCGCCGTGGTGAAGATTCCGCTGAGATCGATGCTATGCTCGGTGCCGTTCCACAGCAGGTCATCGTCGATTTCAAGACCGGAATCGTTGACCCGATAGGACTTGCGCTCGATTTCCTTGCGGTCCCAGGAACTTGAATAGTCCAATGCCCCCATGTAGTTGATGGTCGCGCCGGAATTTCCAATTTCGTGGAAGTTGCCCAATGAGGTGGAAATATCGAAATTGGCCGGCAAATCTTCGACATTCGGATTGTATTCGTTGCGCAATGAATGTCCGACGGCTTGCAGTTCTTCCCGCGTGTAACCCGCTGTATTGAGAAAGCGACTTGCCCTGCGCAATTCCTGGCCGCCTTGAGTGGCGTTCCGCAAGGCTTCGGAAATTCCGCGATAGCCGTCGTCATAGCCCAGCCACGCCAGATTTCCACCGGGAGCGGTCATGCCTTTCTCGAAATTTACGCTGGACGTCATGCCGACCGAAGAAGACACGTTCCAGAAGAATTCGTCAATGGATTTTTTGGTGCGCAATTGCAATACGCCGCCGCCGAATTCGCTGGGAAACTGCGCCGAATAGGTTTTTTGCACAAGTACGCTTTCGAGTACCGCCGTGGGAAACAGATCAAGCGGCACGACCCGGTTGATCGGCTCCGGACTCGGCAATATCGCCCCATTCAGCAGGGTGGTCGAGTAACGCTCGCCCAGTCCGCGCACGTAGACAAACTTTCCTCCCACCGTGCTCAATCCGGAGATGCGTTTGAGGCTTTCGGCGACATTGGAGTCACCCGAGCGCGTGAACTGTTCCGCTCCGACGACGTTCGATACGGACGCGGTCTCCCGTTTTTCGTCCGGCACGTATTGGCCGATGACCGAAATCTCTTCGATTCGGGGTTCCTGGGCCAAAACCGCACCGCCGACCGTACTGAGAGCAACGGCGGTGGCGAGAGAAAAAATACGGGAATGCGGCATGGGATTGGAATTGGTCATGAGGGCATCCATATGACAGTTGTTGCTCAATCGAAGTACGACCAGCCCGCGGTCCAATCGGAGTCCGCATCCTTGACTGCGCCGATATGGTCCACCTGTTGAAAAAAATTGTCGTCCGGAACAGCGGATTCAACAGCGTTCAGCCGGGGTCCGTTGATCAGGCCGCTTTCGCCTCCGAGATCCACGCCGCCAAGCATGCTGCCGATCTGGACGCCGAACCAGTCGGCAACCGTGAACGGGTCGCCCGCTTCGTCCTCGAGCGGGCAGGACGCGTCCAGGCGCGAGTGGCGCAAGGTCAACGAACCGTTGAGTTCCGTGATCGAGCCGCCGGCCGCCGCAAACGTGGCCGCATGATCGATGTCGACGCAATACACGCCAAATCCGCCAATAACAAAGTTCGACAGATTGGCCGAAGTGCCTTCCCGCAACTTGATGCCTTCAAGGCCGCTGATGTCCTCGTCCGGAGCGCCGTTACAGGTCAGGTTCGAGATCGTGGGTCGCGATCGCGGAAGAGCATCGTTGTCCGCGTCGTAATTGTCGGCTTCGATGCAATGTTCGCCGGCGCTGTTTTGTACT
>JANQSV010000299.1 GCA_028279115.1 Pseudomonadales bacterium | reverse complement strand
AATCGCCGTTTCATGTAGGCGGAATTCATGAATGCCCACAAGAACGTCGGACTCACACGCGATTCATCGAGGCGCAGGCGTATGAAATATGACGCGGCGACAGCGGGGAAACGACCGTCCCACAGTCCTGTCTTGCCTACAAGATCTTTGCTATTGGTCCGATTGAAAACGATGTCGCCGATACGAAGCTCGTACTTCGCGATATCGGCGCTTGGAAGCAGAACATATTTCAGTTCATTGCAATCGAGGCAGCCATCGTAGGTGACGTTTCCCATCCGCAACAAAGGCATGCCTTCGGCTCGGTCATTTGCTTTCTTGCTGGTTCCGTATTGCGCCAAATTGCATAGGTTTCCCAATGGCTCAATTTTCCACCCTCTCTGATTATCGGCGGGATCGCCGAACATCTTGACGAACAAGGTGGGAACGAATTCCCGTAACCGCTCCCGGGCCTGCTTCCGCAGCCGCTCGATCTTCTCCGTTCGATCTAGGATGCCGACAATACGCCGTTGTTCTTCGAGCGGTGGGAGCGGGATGCGGACTTTCTTTAGGGTGGATTTCGGAAGTTCCTTAAAGGTCGTACCTCCGGCAAGTTGAATCAGAAGCTCACGTTGGTCGCGAAGCCAATAAGCGAGATATTCAGGCAATACACGTTCGCCGCAGATTAAGTTTGCAAAGCCCTGGTTGGTGGCCATGGGTCGCGTTGCTATCGCGGTGTAGCCAATAGTGGCTCTGCTTGTCATCAAGACAGTTCCAGCAGGCACCAAGCGTGCGCTACTTTCATTCAATCCAACTTCGGTAATTGCCTCCTTGGTTCGTTCGACAAAAAGTGAATCGAGTTTGGTTACATCCGTCGGTGTGACCCACGGTATAGTGCCATCGTAGTAGGCTGCATTACTCCTTCGCGGTGTTCCGCCGCCCACAATGGTGCAAACTTCGGCAAGAGGGGCCTCCCCAGACACATTCATTCTGTCACCGCCTCTCGTACTGCCTCTGCCAATCCATCGATCTCTCCCAGAATTTCAGTTTCAATAGTCCTCAATTCCTCCAGAATCTCCAGCGGGTCGCGATGCTCCACCTTCTCTCGGCTTTGCGGCCGATGCCGGTTGGCGCTGAGGTTGAAGTCGGCTTCGCGAATGGTGTCTGCCTCCGCGAACCACCATTTGTCTGTCCATTCCGCATCCGCGTCGTGCCTGCACCAGTCGTCGAACATAGCATCCCGCTCCCGGAACGCTTCGATCAAAGCGGGCAGGTCGTCTTCTTCCACGGGTTGGTCGTGGTTGGCGTCGAGCTTGAAGCCGTCGTTGTCAGCGTGCAGGAACATGACTTGCCTTGTTTTGCCTCCCTTGCGGAAAACGAGCACCGAGGTCTTGACCCCGGAATAGGGGTTGAACACGCCGCCCGGCAACGACAGCACCGCTTCCACGGTGTTGTTCTCCACCAGCCTGCGCCGAAGCTCCCTGTGGGCGCCAGTGGAGCCGAACAGCACACCTTCCGGCACCACCACGCCGCAACGCCCCCCTTCCTTCAATTGGTTGATCATGTATTGCAAAAATAGTAGTTCGGTTTGCGCCGTTCGCCCAATTTTTACCTCTTCAACGATACGGTCCTTGTCCAATCAGCCGGAAAACGGCGGATTGGCGAGGACGACATCGAATCCTTTGGCTGGAAGACCGAGTTCCGCTTTCGCGGCGCGGTCGAGCGACCGGGTCAGCGCGTCGCGTCGCAGGATGCGCACATGGTCCAGGCCGCGCAGCGTCAGGTTCATCGTGGCGAGACGCACCATTTGCGGGTCCACATCGGCGCCGTAGAAGGTCGCTTCCTGCAACTGATTTACCGCATCGCGGCTCAGCGTATCGCCGAGTCCGCGCCGGATCTTTTTGCCGTCTGTTTCAACCTCCTCAGTGCCTTCGGGCGAGGAATTGGCGAGACGGATATGGTCCCATGCGCCGACCAGGAAGCCAGCGGTGCCTGCCGCTGGGTCGTAAATCGTCTCGCCGATGCGGGGGTCGATCAACCGAACCAGGGCCCGGATGACATGGCGTGGCGTGCGGAACTGGCCTAACTCGCCCGCCTGCCGGATTTGACGGAGCACATGCTCGAAGAGATCGCCCTTGGTGTCCGCGTCCACACGGTCGAGATGCAGGTCGTTCAATTGACTGACGACCTGAGTGAGCACAGTCGGCTCATCGATCACCAGTCTCGCGCCGTCCATGAAGTCCGTCACGCCGTTCGCCGCGAGTTCAGCGTGAAACGGGAAAACTTCCTCGCGCACCCAATTGACGAGGCGTTCGCCGTTCAGCGCATCCGCCCATGAGGACCAGCGAAGGAACGAGCGCGGCACCGTTTCCTTGCCCGGCTCGCGGGCGTTACGCGGGTCGCGCAGAGTCCATTCTCCATCGAAAACGCTACGATAGACTTCCGCGCCCGGCCTTTGTGTGGCCCGCACCCTGGCCGCGTCCGCCGACTCATACATATAGAAGTAGATCAGGAAACTGAGTTGTTCGGCGTTTTGGGCGGGGTTCGGGTAACCGCCGCCGAAAAGATAGTCGCGGATGCGGTCGATGCCGCGCCGAAGCTCGGGCGTCATGGGCATATCGTCATCCTTCCTCCATGCGGAAAAGTCTCGACCCTTTGCCGGTTATGGTCGGTCGAATACCGCGGCGTTGAATCCGGCGATCAGCCGGTCGAGGTTTTCCCCGCCTCCGAATACGCGCCGCGCCTGATTGTAACCCCCCAGCGCGGCGAAAGGGTGCTCGTCGAAAGCCCACTCGCCAAACGCTTCCATGTTCATCGCATCCGCCTTCACGCGGCTGCCGATCAGGCTGGCCCAGCGCGCCTGTTCCGCGGTGAACTCTTCCTGTTCGCCCCGCCACGCCTCAAAGCGCATTCCCACTTCCGCGGCGCGGGACTCGTGCTCGGGCGAGCGAACGATTCGGCCGTTTTCGTCCAAAGTCAGCCAGTCGCGGCTTGCTGGATCGATGTGGTCGTTCACATCAAGGGTCAGCAGCGCTCGCGGCTCGCTGGGCCGGCCCTTCGGCGGACGCTCCTGAATGAACCCGCCCGGGATTTCCTCGTCATCGTCGCCGTGGAAATCGGAAACTCCCACGAAGTCGAAGATTGTAAACCCGTCCTTGCCGATATGCGAAGCTTTCCGCGTACCTCGCCCGCGCATCTGTCGATACAGTATGGCGCTACGGGTAAACCGCGCCATGACCCGATTCACCACTTCCGGGCAATCGAAACCAGTATCCAGCATGTTTACGCTGACGAGGATTTTCGGGAATTCCTCTTCCTTGAAGCGCTTGATGATGGCGCTTGCGTCGGGAGCGGGACCGCCGCCGACGTCGCTCACCACGAAATCCGCATAGCGAGTTGAGGGGTGAGGCTTCTTGTCCGCGAAATGCTGGTCGAACATCTCCGCCAGCGTCTCGGCGTGACGCCGGGTGACCGCGAACACGATGGTCTTGCCCCAGGCGGGCCAACGCTGAATGCCGTCGCGGCCCATGAATCCCTTTTCGTGCGCGTCGCGGAACTCCCGCACCATGGCTCGGTTGCGTTCGGGAATGGTGAATTTGCGTTCCAGGGCTCGCGGATCCACCAGGATCTTGTCCGAATTTGCGAACAATTCCTCGAACTCTGTACGGGTCTGCTCATCCATCGCGCTCCAGTCCAGTTCGTCCCGCCCAACCTCGAATCCGCCTTCGGCGGCGGTCTTCACCGTCGTCGCCCGATAAATGCGGTAGGGAACGAGATGGCCCTCCTTGATGGCTTGGCGCAGGGTGTAGCGATAAGTGGGCTTGGAAAGTTCAAAGAATCGCAACGTATCCCGGACGAACAATCCATCTTCAGGGTCAGGCAGCTCACTGGTGTCGATCGTGCAGGGGGTAGCTGTCAGGCCAAGCTGGATGGCGTCAAAGTGCCGGAGAACACCACTCCACTTGCCGTAGATCGAACGGTGGCATTCATCGGTTATGACGAGATCGAAATAACCGGGCGAGAGGTCACCGTACTCGGCGATCATGGTTTGGAGAGTCGCGATGGTAATGCGCTTGGCGCGGTCGAAACCGCGACCGGGCCGCAAGACGTGGCAGGGGTAATCCCGCAGATGGTCGGTAAAGGCGTCCTCGGCCTGCCGCGCCAAAGCGATTCGGTCGACCAGGAATAGTACGCGGGTAACAGAGCCTGCCTCGAACAGCCGCTTGATGAATGCCGCCGCCATCCGGGTCTTGCCGGTTCCGGTCGCCATCTCCACCAGCAGCTTGCGTCGTCCAAGCGAGACTTCGGCGGAAAGTTCCTCGATGCATTCGATTTGATAGTCGCGATCGACGATCTTCCGGTCGATGGCGACGGTCGAAAGGTCTCGGCTGACCCGTCGAGCCGCAATCCGCCGCTCAAGGTCGTCTTGGGCGTAAAAACCCGCGATCTTGCGCGAATGGGCATCCTTCTCCCGGTCCAGGAACCGCACTTCCTCGCCGTTCGACAGAAATACAAACGGCACGTTGAGTTGTTCGGCGTAGTGCCGCCCTTGATCTTGCGCCGTTATGGGATCGATACTCGCCCGCTTGGCTTCCAGTGCCGCCATGGGACGGCCCTGCCGATCACAAAGCACATAATCGGCCAGCGTGCCATCGGGAAGCGCGTGCTCGAACAGCACGCTTGAACCATCCGTCAGATTCCAGCCCGCGTCCTTGAGCAGCGCATCGATCTTGACGCGCGCGAAAGCTTCGGTCTTCTTGTTCATTTACTTGTATTTGCTTTGTGTGTTTCTCGGATTCTTGGTGTAACCGGATTATTCGCCATATGATAGCGTCATGCACTCCATAATGATTCGAAACGTCTCGCCGGCCACCTTGCGTGCTCTCAAGCGTCTGGCTCGTAGTCACCACAGGTCGCTGCAGGCGGAGTTGCGCGTGATTCTGGACCGGGCCACCGAACTGGCGCCCACCGGCGATAGTGCCGGCTCGCTTGAACTCGTAACCGTCAAGACCAAAGGATCGCCATCATGCAGCAGGGAGGAGATTTATGGCGATGATGGGCGATAGCCTCGTCTTGGTCCGGTGACATCGGCGCACAGACCACCATCCCTAGTTCTTTGACACAGATCGGTGGTCCCTCGCCATTCGAATACATTGTGCTACTTGGTCCAAAGTGTATGGGTCACGTTGATGGTGGCCTCCATGTCTCAAAGTTCCCTACGCGTGTTCATCTAGGCTTTAGCGTTCCAAGGTTATGCGAAGTCGCTTGGCTCGTTCCCTAAACGCCTCCTCGCCTCCTTCCAAGGTCTCACATACCACATTACGGATTTCCAACTCATCCAGGCCACCAGAATTGTATGTGATTGGGGGAAGCCCATCCGCTGAATGGGGCCCGACTTTTGCCACTATGACTTGGTCCGCGTCCGTATTAACAACAAGATTTGCATTATGAGTAACCATAATGACTTGCCGTCTTTGTTTTGCCTCTAGAAATAGTGGCACCAGTTCGTCGAATATCGATTTAGGGTCAAGGTTCTCTTCAGGTTGGTCAATAATTAAGGGGCGGTCATCAGCATTGTCGAGGGCAAGGTAAAGAAGCACTAGAACAATTCCGCGCGTACCGGGCGAGAGCTTCTGTATTTCAATCCCATCGTATTTTATGCCGTACTCAAGAGATATGTGACTAGTGCTATACAGCCATTGCGCGAAACGCCTCGACCACGGGCGAAAATTCGGCCGGTCAGTACGCGGATATGGTGCCTTTTCAAGTAGTGCGTTTTGATGCTTTTCCCGAAATCTGGCCATCGCCTTGGATACTGCTTCCGAATCACCTGTTTGCCAAGCATCTTTGAGTATTGATTTTGCTTTCTTTTCAAGTGAGCCTATGCCCTTGAATGGACCCCCTCTCAGATCAAACAGATCTTTCTCCCCCTGCTTCGCCCACTTGCCCACATCCGCAATTCTGGTTACTGAGAAGGAGAGCTTTCCCAGTGTACCTTTGGCTTCCGCCAGCCGTCGGACAAGTGGCATATACAACTCATTAAGAACTTGCTCTTCTGCAAGCAATGCATTGAAAACTCGGATGTAGCCATGCTCTCGCTCCACCACTAGGGCTTTTGCCCTTTTTTTCGCACCCTCGCAGTCTGCAAGCCTTTCCTTAAGACTGGTTAACGTATTCTTCTCTTCAGCAATCCGTTTTGAGACAGCGGTCAACTTGTTTCTGGTTTCACGATCCGTAGCGACCAATTTCTCTAGCCGTTCAATTTCTACCTCAAGAACGGCAAGTGGTGTATTGTCAAGATCTGCATTTTTTGCCAAAAAAGCGCCACTGGCATCAATTGCGGAAGAGGGTTTTTCCCCCTTCCAACCCCTCATTTTTTTCTCTACCTCTTTGGATTTCGCTGCAATAATTCCGTCTACGTCACCAGAGTATTCGAGCATAAAGCGCTTCCACTCGGGCTCATCCAGCGTTAAGTTCTTGTATCGATCCTTCATCGAACGTAGCGTCTTCGGCGCTAGGTTCTGCCTAAAATCTCTGACTTCATTTTCGACTCCGACAACGGATGCTTTCTGATTACCGAAATAACGGAGGTAGCCCCGCACTTTTTCGGCTGCGGTGATAATTTCTTGGAGTCTATTGCTGTTCTTATTTGAATCCTTACCCTTTGGCAGGAGAGCCTTACGGTCCGTTTCGTAGCGGGTAATTAGCTTCTCCTTTTCGGCAATCTTCGCCTTTAGTGGGTCAACCTCACGGGTCTTTTCCATCTCAATACCGATTTGATCGGAGATATTCGCAATTGCCTCCTCTTCTCGGGCTCGAGCGTCGCGATAGCCGCCCGCCCGAAGTTCAAGGAGTTCCCCGAAGTCGACAGCTCCATCGCGTTCCAGTGAAGGGTGCGCTTCAAAGATTACGCGCTCTATTTCTTCAATTAGTGTTGGCATACCTTCTATCGAACAAAGGTCCTCCACAAACTGCTGAGAAAGGTACCGCGCACGTGAGTAGGCATCTGGAGAAGGATTTCCTGGGGAATTTAACGGTCTTGCTTGAGAGTTTTCGCCACTCGACCATTTTATGACTACTTGAGACCCCGCCAAGTGTTCCTTTGCCCGGGCCAGAAATGATGGATTCTCTTCCGACTCATCGTAGGAATTGCAACCGGCCGCAATCATGTCCACTAGCGCAGTTTTCCCGGATCCACGCCCCCCAATAACTGCTGTTAAGCCCGCATTTAATTCCAGAACTGGAGTCTTGATCCAAGCTGCGTTTACGACACGTATTTCATCAACGACCTGAGAAGTAGCCGCCCATAATGGTGGAGAAGCTCCTACGTACGCACGATCCGGTACTCGACACGCATGACGAAGCGTATCGAAGGCAGCAAGTCCCTTGATCCAGCAAAACCGATCATCCGCAGGCTTACCGACTCGTTCCAAGTCATGTGCATCGCTACCCCACAAACAGGGCTTCGGGCCACCGTACCTCTCTTGAAGGTCGGCTGCTCCCATCACCCCTTTCCCGAGCCAGAAATCCCTCTGCTTCAAACTTGATGCGAAAAAGGCGTGAGCAGCCTTCTCAATTTCTTGTCGCAGTGTTGTATCAGCGGAATCTCGAACTCCAGAAGTTCCATCCGCATTTCCGGCAACGGCAATGATGATATTTTCTTGAGCCCACTCAATGCTGCGGTACGTATCAAGCAGATTCACTAGTGAAACCTTGAATTGCTTAACGCCAAGTTTCAGCGCTCCTTCACTATCGATTTCACCATCGTGTGCACATTTACCTAGTCGAATAAGGTCCGAAAATGTACATGTGAACTCGTCGTCGTACGCAGGAAATACAAGTCGACCTAAAAATCTGTTTAGCTCGCTTACATGATTCGGGTCGTCTGGACTCACGAGAAGGTGGATGTTTACAAAATTTCCTTTAACCGTTCCGGTGTTGAGACGCAATTCGATATTTGGAAAGAGCAATTCGCATTCTGGTAGCCTTTGATTTTTTTCCTTCTTTTCCTTAAATCGCTCGTAAGATCTTGTAATGCAATAGTCCGTCACTCCAATAACCTCTAGCGGGGGCGACAATGATTCAAGCGCGTCGAAATACAATTCCCAACCATTCTTCTTAGGAAATCTGTCCTCCAACACCGTTCCCGGCGCGTGAATATGCGGCTCCCATCTACGCCAGACTGATCCGCGATTTCCAGCCTTAGAATCTGTATTCGTCATAAATTGATTTCCAGTTGCAAGCACCCGTGCGTACAGTCATACCTAGACGTACAAATCGTCAATTCTTTTCATGAGACTCAATAGAAGCAAAAAGTTACGAGGCCCGCACGTAGTCGCGTTGGCGGAGCCAGTTTACGGCGGCGAGCAGCAGGATGGCGAAGACGATGAGGAAGGTGGCGACGGCCAGGATTTCCGGGCTGATCTGTTCGCGGATGCCTGCCCACATCTCGCGGGGAATCGTGCGTTGCTCCGGCCCGCCGATGAACAGCACCACGACGACTTCGTCGAACGAGGCCGAGAAGGCGAACAGCGCGCCCGTGAACACGCCCGGAGCGATCAGCGGCAATTGTACCCGGCGCAAGGTCGTCCAGCCGTCGGCGCCGAGATTGGCCGCGGCGCGATTGAGATCGTGGTTGTAGCCGCTCAGGCTGGCGCTGACCGCGATCAACACGAAAGGCGCGCCCAGCACCGCATGGGCCAGGATCAGCGCCGTGTACGTCTGCCCGAGTCCCAGGTCCGAATAGAAGAAGCTCATGCCGGCGGCGGTGATGATGATCGGCGTCACCATCGGCGAAATCAGCACCGCCATGATGAGTCCGCGCCCCGGCATCGCCGGACTGCTCAGGCCGAGAGCGGCCAGCGTACCCAGGGTGGTGGAGACGAGCGTCGCGGCGATGCCGATCACCAGGCTCTTGCCGAGGGCCGGCAGCCAGCGGCCTTCTCCGAGCACGTTTTCATACCAGCGCAGCGACCAGGCGTCCGGTTCGAGCCGCAACATGCCTTCGGTGAAAGTGAAATAAGGCTCGGCGTTGAAACTGAGCGGAATCACCACCAGCACGGGCGCGACGAGGAAAAACAGCACCGCGGCGCAGAAGCCGACGTGTAGTGATTGGCGCAACTTCATTTTGAACATTCAGCAATTCCCATTTTTTCGGATTGTGCATGCCACCCATGGCGCGACTTCGTTGGTTTCTCCAACCCCCAGTCTCGCCATCCATGGCGAGCCGTTCGGCCCTCAAAAAGCGTTGCTTTTTGTCGGCTTCGCCGACCGGGCCTCACCCCAACCTCATCCTGTCGATTCCCACGAGCCGGTTGTAGATCAGGTAAAGCAGCACCACGAGCAGGAGCAGGATGGCGCCGAGAGCCGCCGCCAGGCCCCAGTTCAGCGATTGTTCCATGTGGTAGGCGATCATGCTCGAGATGAGTTGGCCGGTGCGGCCGCCGACCAGGGCCGGCGTGATGTAGAAACCGATGGACATGATGAACACGAGCAGCGAGCCCGCCGCCACTCCGGGCAGCGACTGCGGCCAGTAGACCCGGCGAAAGGACTGCCAGAACGATGCGCCCAGCGAAGCCGCCGCCTGCATGTGCCGCGGCGGGATCGTGCGCATGATCGAATACAGCGGCAGGATCATGAACGGCAGCAGCACGTGCACCATGGCGATGATGGTGCCGGTCATGTTGTAAATCATCGCCAGGCGCTGTTCCTCGGCAAGAATACCGATAACCACGAGCAGGTCGTTGATCACACCCTGGTTCTGCAGGAGCACGATCCAGGAAGTCGTGCGCACGAGCAGCGAAGTCCAGAACGGCACGAGCACGAGCAACAGCAATACTCCGGCCCGGGAAGGCGGCGCGTGGGCGAGCAGCCAGGCGACCGGATAGGCCAGCATCAGGGAGATCAGGGTGATGGCGGCGCTGATGCCGAAAGTCCGTACCAGCAGGCTCACGTAGATCCGCCGGTCTTCGGGCTGGGCGACGATCTCCCCGACCGCGCCGCGGTCGAGGTCGAGGGCGTTCAGATAATGTCTCGGCGTGATGCGCTCGCCCGCCCGGCTGATCGCCAGCCAGGTGGAAACGTCTGCCCAGTCCTCGTCGACCGCGATCATGGCGTCGCGCCAGGAACCGGCGGGCGGGTCGTTCCCCAGTGCGCGGGCTGTGCCGAGCATGGTGCTGCGCATGCCGCTTTGCAGGCGGTTTACCCTCGTTGCCACCGAGCCTAGCCTGCGCTCTGCGTTAAGGGCGACGAATTCCATGCCGGCGATACGGTAAATTTCTTCGCCGGGTAAATCGCGGCCGTCCCATTCGGCCAGTGCGTTCAGGGTTGCCGGTATCGAATCGGCAACCGCCGGTTCGTAGACGCTGCGCACGAGCATCAACGCCAGCGGCGCGAGGAAAGTCACGGCCACGAAGATGACCAGCGGCGCCGCCAGCAGGGCGGCGCGCAGCCGCTTGTCGGTCAGCGAGAGAGCCATACGGAAAAGCGCTCGTTCATTTCGTCGCGGTTATCGGCCCACCAGAACCAGTCGCTGTTCAGCGCGCGACGCATGTTCCGCTCGGCGGCGGGCATGTGGGGGCCCATCTCGATGCCGGTGTCCAGATGCGTGGAAACCAGCGCATTGCCCGAATATCGGGTTGGGCTATAGGAAATATATTTGCTGATCGCCGCCAGGCTTTCGGAACTGGAGGCAAACTCGATGAATCGTTTGGCGATATCCAGCCGCGGCGTTCCCAAAGCGATGACCAGGCCGCTGGTTTCCTGCACCTGACCGTCCCAGATGATCGTGAACGGCTGATTCTCAAGAATCTGGGCGTTGAAAATGCGGCCGTTGTAGGCCGTGGTCATGACGACTTCCTGGTCCGCCAGCATCTGCGGCGGCTGGGCGCCGGCTTCCCAGAACACGATCTGATCCTTGATCGTATCGAGCTTGGCGAAAGCCCGCGCGATGCCTTCGTCGGTATCGAGTGTCCGGTAGACTGCGTCCAGCGGCACGCCGTCGGCTATCAGCGCGAATTCCAGATTCACCACGGGCACGCGCCGCATGCCGCGGCGCCCCGGAAATCTTTCCAGGTCGAAGTAATCTTCCAGCGTGGACGGTTTTTCGCCGGGAAAAAGTTCGTCGTTATAGGCGATGATCGTCGCCGAGACGATGCCGCCGCCGGCGCACTCCGAACGCGTGCCGGGGGGATAGTCTTTTTCGGCGGGCGCGCCGTCGGCGCCGACGGGAAGATCACCCGCCGCCACAAACTCCAGCAGCCCCTCGTCGCAGCCTCTCACGGCGTCGGGAGTCGGCATGTCGACGATATCCCAGAACACGTTGCCGGTTTCGACCTGGGCGCGAAGCTGGGCCAGCCCACCATTGTAGTCTTCGATTTGCACCTCGATTCCGGTCGCTTCGATGAAGGGCTCGACCCAGGCGCGCTCCACCGAACGGCCATAGGAACCGCCCCAGGAAACCAGGGTCAGCGTTTGGGCGCCGGCCGCGGCGGAAATTCCCGCGAGAGCCAATGCCAGCGTCAAGCTGGTCAGAGTCGGGAGATTCTGCGACTCCGCTTCGCTTCGCGCAGAATGACGTGTTTGGAGTTCGCTGCGCATGGATCAAGCCGCGTTCAGGTTTTCCTCGGGCAAGGCCCGGCAATCGATTGTCGTCCAGCCGATGTGTACGCTGTCGCCGGGGAGAATGCCGCCCTGACCGATGAAATTTGGAATTTTGACGACGAAATCGGGTTGATCGAATATGGTCACATGGACCCGCAAATGGTCGCCCAGGAAAACCATGTCATCGATCCCGGCGGTCGCGGTATTGCTGTATTCCATCGACGGCGACAGCACCACGCGCTCGGGGCGGATCGCCAGCACCGTCTGATCGCCGACTTCGAGCGGCTCGACCATGAATGCCTCGACCAGCCCTTCGCCCACCTGTACCTTGCAGATCTCGCCATCCACGGAACGCACAGTGCCCCGCAGTAGATTGTTGTCGCCGACGAAGCGCGCGACGAATTCCCGCGCCGGCTCCTCGTAGAGCGTCTCCGGCGCGGCCACTTGCTGGATTTCGCCGTGATTGAAGACCGCGATGCGGTCCGACAGCGTCATCGCTTCCTGCTGGTCGTGGGTGACATAGACCATGGTGACGCCGAGTTCGCGCTGGATCGAGCGAATTTCGAGTTGCAGTTGTTCGCGCAATCGGCGGTCGAGAGCGCCTAGCGGTTCGTCCATCAGCACCACGCCGGGTTCGAACACCAGCGCCCGGGCGATCGCCACCCGCTGCTGCTGGCCGCCGGACAACTGGCCGGGACGGCGGTCCCCATAGCCTTCCAGGCGCACGATTTCCAGTGCCCGTTGTACACGGCGCGCGCGCTCATCGGGCGCCATGCCACGGACTTCAAGCGGAAAGGACAGGTTCCGGCCGACGGTCATATGCGGGAACAGGGCGTAGTTCTGGAACACCATACCCATATCGCGCTTCTGCGGCGGCAGATTGTGCACCGACTCGCCGTTGACGCGGATTTCGCCGGATGTCGGCGTCTCGAATCCCGCCAGCATCATCAGGCAGGTCGTCTTGCCTGAACCCGAAGGCCCCAGCAAGGTCAGAAACTCGCCCCTCCGCACGCTCATGTTGAGGTTCGGCAGGACCATCGTCTTGCCGTCGTAAGACTTGCTTATGTTGATGAATTCGATCTGGGTATCGGTTGCTATGCTCATTGCCGCGCGTATACAAGGCGTCCCGCCAGCCAGGCCCGTTCGACTTCCACGTCCTCCTCGAACAGCAGCCAGGCACCGGTTCGGGTATAGCCTCGAATCGCCTCCTCCATTGTGATTGCTTCTTCCTCCGCATAGACCGCGCCGGTCATGCCCTTGCGCGTCCCCGCCGCGTACGGCCCCGCCATGGGGCCGACCGGCGGGATGCCGCTCGAAATCGCCACCGTCGCGCCGCGCTCCATCGGCGAGCGCAGGGGATTGCGGCTTTGCGGCAGCGCGGCGCCGCCGATGGCGACGATCAGCCCTTCATCGACCACCACGGTGTCGTGGGTGGAAAAATTCTCATCGACCGAGAGCACCCTGCCGTTGGTCAGAATCAGACCCACCTCGGTGCTCTCGCCTTGCCCGGCCAGGCCGCATCCGGCCAGGACGAGGCCGCACAGCAGGCCGAGCGAAAGGATGGCTTTCTTGCCGGTCGGTTGGTCGGTTCAGGGGCCAGATTTTTCATTGGATGCCTTATTCTACCAATTCCGGCATCTCCCGGCGTATGGCGTCGGCGGCCATGGCCAGGGCGCGGTCGAAAAGCTCGATCATTTCGTCCACCTGCTCGCGCGTGATGATCAGCGGCGGGCAGAAGGCGATGGAATTGCCGGCTACGGCGCGGATCAGCAGGCCTTGCTCCTTGCAGCACTGCATGGCGATCGCGCCCGGCCGTCCGTCCGGGAATGGTACGCGCGCGGAATTGTCGGCGACGAGTTCGACGGCCCCGATCAGTCCCTTGCCGCGCACTTCGCCGACCAGGGGGTGGTCGCGGAAAGCGCCGAGGCGCTCCTGCATGTAGGCGCCGACTTCGGCGGCATGAGCGAACAGTCCGTCGCACTCGTAGATTTCGATCGCCTTGAGCGCCGCGGCGCAGGCGACGGGATGGCCGCTATAGGTGAAACCGTGGCCGAAGACGCCGGCCTTGTTGCTCGGCTCCACCATGGCTTCGTACATCGAGCCCGGCATTACTGCCGCGCTGATGGGAATATAGGCCGAGGACATCTGCTTGGCCAGGCTCATCAATTGCGGCTGTATGCCGACCGTGGCGCTGCCGAAGACATTGCCCGTGCGGCCGAATCCGCAAATCACCTCGTCGGCCCAGAACAGGACGCCATGGCGCTCGAGCATGCGGCCGAGGGCGGGGTAATAGGCATCGGGGGCCACGACGACGCCGGCGGCGCCGCCGACGGGTTCGGCAATGAAGGCGGCGATGGTTTCCGGGCCTTCCCGCAATATCAGCCGCTCGACATCCGCCACCAGCCGCTCGGCGAATTCGGTTTCGGTCTCGCCGTCCCGGTGGCCGTGATAGTAGTGCGGCGTTTCCGCGCGCAGAATGCCGAGCTCGTCGACCGGGATGTCGAAATGCATGTGATTGACCGGCAATCCGGTCAGCGCCGCCGATGCAAGGGTCACGCCGTGATAAGCGCGCTCGAAAGCGATGATTTTCTTCTTTTGCGGCTGGCCGGTGACGTTGGCCCAGTAGCGCAGCATCTTGATCATCGAATCGTTGGCTTCGCTGCCCGAGTTCGCCAGGAAGATCTTCGCCTCGGGAATCGGCAACATGGCCGCCAGCTTCTCGGCCAGGTCGATGCCGACCTGGTGGGTGCGGCCGCCGAACATGTGGCTGTAGGAAAGATTTTCGAGTTGCGCGGTGATGGCCTCGATCAATTCCCGATTGCCGTAACCGAGGGCGGAACACCACAGGCCGGCGAGCCCTTCGAGATAGCGCTTGCCGTCCGCGTCGAACACATAAATACCGTCGCCCCGGACGATGTTGAGCTGTTCAGTGCGGGTGAAATTGGTGGTCGGGTAGATCAGCGCAGTCATGGCCGCGAGCATATGCCAGCCGGCGACCAGATTCCACCCGCCTGACCGCGCATTGTGAAGTCGGGACGAAGGGTCTCCGGCGCATCGGCGAGCCGGGCGTCAAGCCAGGTCGAGCAGGAAACGCCAAATCGGAACGATCTCGATCACGCCGGAATCAACCTCTGTCCGCCGTCCTTGTTCCGTATCGCCGGCTTCGTCGAAGGTCACGATCAAGCTTGAGCGCAGCCCGGTTTCGGCCATGACGTCGTGAAGCGCGGCGACTTCTCGCCGCTTGGTCTCCGCGTCGGCCAGCGATTCGCATACCTGAATCAGCTTGCGCGAACCGCCCGGCATGTGGACGATGAAATCGACTTCCCGTCCCGTCCGGCAGCGGTAGTAAAAAATGTCGGGAGACACGCGGCGAAGGGCTGTGAAAACCAGGTTTTCGAGCAAATGACCGGAGTTGGTCAAAATTCCCGAGGAAACTGACCTGACCAATGCATGATCGATGCAGTAGATTTTCTTTGGATTGACGTTGGCCCGCGCCAGCGAAGCGTCGTGAATGCGGACGGTGAACAGGAAGAAGGCGTCTTCGAACCATTCCAGATAATCGGATACCGAGGTCTTTGTCACCCGATGTCCGAGCGACTTCAGGTACTCGGTGAGCCGATTGACGGAATACAGCGACGCGGTGTTTTCGACCAGCCGATGCGCCAGATCCGCGATAGCTCGGGGATGGCGGACATCGTGACGCTCAACGATGTCGCGGAACAACATCGCGCTCCAGTACTCCTGGTGCGTCTTGACCCGCAGCCGGTCGTCCAATGCGGCAACTTCGGGAAAACCGCCGGCGATCCAGAATTCATCGAAGGCGCGGCGCGCGAGCAAGCGGCGGCGGCTGGACAGGGCGCCGCCACCGTCAATGC
>JANQSV010000278.1 GCA_028279115.1 Pseudomonadales bacterium | reverse complement strand
TTGAGACCGCGCGGTTTTTTCGGCTTTGATTCGGTCCAGCAGAACGGATGCAGGCTCGTCATCCGGGTCTTGCGGGACGAGTTGGCCGGAGAAGGCTTTTTTCAGAATTGATTGCCGGAGTGATCTCGCCTTCTGCAAAGATACGTCGATTTCTCGCTCACTGCGCTCAATCGCCACAAATCGCTCTTCCACTAGCCTGACGAGTTCATGCTGTTCGGGGAGGGAGCAAAAAACAAACGGGAGTTCACAAAATTTGGATTTGTTTAAAATCGGAAGTGTTGTTGCCGATGCGTCAGATCTAACTCTTTCGTTAAGGAATGGCGCTACCATCTGGAGATACACAAACCTCTGGTTGAACCCGGCGTAAGGGCTGATCGAGTTGATTTGTTGATTGGTTGCACACCGCGTTACCGCAAATCCCGTTTTTCCAATTGTCGCTCCGATACATGTCACTAAAGTTGAACCGGCTGGAAGAACACGCGCACATTCTTCGCCCGATTGGGAAAGATAATCTCGCGCAGTTCGGACATGCGCCCCTTGATCCAGATCTGTAGGTTTGAAAAACGGAAGTTTTCCCCCGTAGTATTCAGGATACTTTGTTGAGGGTGTTGTGCCTGTTTCAACCCGACCGATATGTTTCAAGTTTAGCCATTCCCAGCATGCAGGAATGGGGGGCAAATTCTCCGATAGCACCCCCGTTATCGGAACTGCTTCAGTTGGTCTTTTGGGTCTCGGCGGCTTCTTACCAGACCTCCCACCTTCCTCCCATTCCTTGACAGCAGCCTTCCACGCCTGGAGCTGCCGCTCGTAACGCGCTTCCCGCTCCTGTTTGATGCGAGCGAGTAATTGTTCGGGCGTTTCAAGTTTGTCTTTGTTCTCTTCGCGCCATTGGGTCGTGAGCATTCCTTCGAAGGCGTACTTGAGCACGGCCTGACGATAGACATTGAGCCTCGCCTGCGCCGCCTTCAGACTCTCGATACCCTTGTCCAGTTCGGAAAATAGTTCCTCGATCTTGGCGACGATTCGGCGTTGTTCGGGCAATGGTGGAAGCCATAGAAGCTGGTCCCGTACTTGTTCATCTTTAACCGCTGGATAGCTTACGCCGTATTGTATCCCTGCAAGGGCATTCACAAAATCCCTGGAAATAACCTTGTAAAACAAAAAAGTTGGGCAGATGCCTTCCGCCGGCCTCAATACCGAGAATCCCGTAGATGCAATCTGCTGGTCGTAATCCTTCGACACAGAGGCGATGTTTCGCAAGTAGGGTCTTACTGTGGCGAAAAGGACATCGCCTGATCGCACGATTTGCCGGGCTCGTGAGGGGGCGTGTTTTAGTTGATACTGTGTGACCTTCCCGATCACTTGCCGATTGTTGTCAATACTAGCAATGTCGATATAGATGATTTCTCGGTCTGGGTCTTCCTTGGGATCAATCTTTGAGACAGAAAGGGTTATCTGCCCGATGGAACATTCGATCCAGCCCCTTGGCAATCCGTTTTTGGCGTTTTGGTTCGATTTCATGCCGCCAACACCTCATTCAATTCCTCAATCACCTCATCCATCCGATCGCCGAAGAGCTTGTACATCCGCCCCATGCCTTCATCCTTTTTTTCTACCTTCATGAAACATCGATGCCGGATACGCTCTACGGCTCAGCCGTGTGCGGCAATTGCAACGCGGCGGCGTCAAATGTGTACACGGCGGCCACCCCATTGCCGAGAGTTGTCGTCTTCAGTGCCTTGTGTACGATCAGAGCATCGGCGAAGTCTGCATCTGTCTCGCGATATGCCTGCAAGGCGCTCCAGACCACTTCATCGTTCTCAAAGCAAACTTTGGGTTCTTGCAACAGTTTGTCGACGACAGCGATCAGGTCGGACTTAGCCGCGTCGTACCGGCGTCCCATCAACGCCCACAACGCCTCCGCCAACACAACGTCCGTAATGAGAATGCGCTCCGCGCGTTCAAAAATACGACGCGCTCTTTCCGCTTGCGCTTCGTCGTCTCTCAGGAGATAGCGGAGCAAAACATTGGTATCGATAGCAATCAAGGCGTATATCCCCGCTTCCGTTCAATGGCGCCTTGACGCGACTGCTCATCGGAGACCGTCTCGTTCGCTTGAAGATGAGCGAGACATCCCCAGGCGCTGCCAGACTGTTGGCGGACTATGGTGATGCGATCATTGGCAACGAAACTTCGGCATTCGTCACCAGGCTCAATACCGGCTAATCGGCACTGATGGGCCGGTAGCGTGAATTGGCGCTTGGCGCTGACTTTGGGCATTATTGGCTTCCCGTATTTTTTGCAAATCAACCAAGAAAATATAGTTTTTTCTTTACTTAATTGCAATATGTAAAGAAAAATTCCGTCAGGGATGACTCACGCCGCCAATGCCTCGTTCAATTCCTCAATCACATCATCCATCCGGTCGCCAAACAGATTGTACATCTGTCCCATGCCGCCTTTGCCAACGAATGGAGCCGTTTCCAGATCGTCGCGTTCCAGATGAAAAGAGTTGATGATGTGGTCCCGAATCATGCACAGCCAATCCATCTGCTCCTTGTTGAACTTCTCTCCAGCGCCGCTGTGGCGCGTCATGATCCAGGTCTGAAAATTGCGGCACACGGTTTTCGAATGGAGAGACAGCGTCGCGTCGATGCCGCAGGCGCGGCGGATCAACGCCACAAGTGCGGTCAGTTCACCCGCCGGTTGGCTGCCCTTGTATTCGTCCAGCAAGGCGTATGCCTGCCAGATGCGCAAAGGAGCTAATCGAGGCCGGTCGCTCTTGATCTTGTCGAAAACCTCGCGGATCATCTCGAATGTCAAATCTCTGCGCCTGTGCGGTTGGGCGTAGAAAATGATCAGGGCTTCGATCTCGTCGCGGTTGGCTTTCAGGTACTCCTGGAAATTCCGAACCAAGGCTTCTGCGTTCTCGCGCGCATCGCCTTCCCACTCGGCCTGCAGCAGGGTGTCGAGGCCGTCATGGTCGATGGTCTGTTCCTTGTCGCGACGAATCGAGTCGATCAGCCCGACCAACTCGCCGTTGAACACGCTGGCCGCGTCACGAACCAACTGTTCCTGCGCCTTTTCGAGTGCGGCGGGTGACGGATCGGCAGCGTCGGGCGCCTCCTCGGTTTCGCGGGCCTTCGCTTCAATGTGGTCCGGATCTATAGCCTCCAGCAAACTACCGACGATGCTGGTCAGTTCGACGCCGCCCGCCTTTTTTCGGATACGTTCCTGCTCGGCGAAATCAAGTTGCTGGTTGAGTCGGGCAAGACGACCGGCAAGGGAGCTTACGGTATCTTCGTCGTACACGCCCATCATCACGCTCATGGCGAGATCCTTGAGCGGCACGGAGGGCTTGGCGATGAGCGGCTGGCTGGCGGTCTTGAGTGATTTTGTGACGCCGACAGCGTCCACGATCACGTAGTGCGTTTTCCCGCTGACAGCGGAGGGCGAGACTTTCCTGAGATCGTCGTGGTCGAGTGTGCGCGTGCCACGGCCCTTCATTTGCTCGAAATAATTGCGACTCCTCACGTCCCGCATGAAGAGCAGGCACTCCAGCGGCCTGACATCGGTGCCCGTGGCGATCATGTCCACGGTCACCGCGATGCGAGGGTAGTAGTCGTTGCGGAACTGGGCAAGGACAGATTTTGGATCTTCTGCGGTTCTGTAGGTGACCTTCTTGCAGAACTCATTGCCTTCGGCGAATTCCTCGCGCACGGCCTGGATAATGTCGTCGGCGTGGCTGTCGGTCTTGGCGAAGATCAGCGTCTTGGGAGTTTCTTCGCGTCCGGGGAATATTTCGGGAAGTTTGTCTCGAAACGTGCGGATCACCGTGCGAATCTGGTCGGGGTTGACGACGGCACGGTCCAGATCCTTGCCGGTATACGTCACATCTTCGTCCTGAATCTCCCACCGCTTGCGGCGCGTCAGCCGCTCACGCTTCTCGACCTGTTGCTCGGCCTTGAGTTGACCGCCATACCTCGTGCGTTTCGTGTCGATGACGTAGATCTCGTTGCCGACATTGACGCCGTCGGCGACGGCTTCATCATGGGTGTATTCGCTGACGACGTTCTTCTTGAAGAACGCGTAGGTACGGTTGTCCGGCGTGGCCGTCAGCCCCACGAGATAGGCATCGAAGTATTCGAGAACTTGACGCCAGAGGTTGTAAATCGAACGATGGCACTCGTCGATGACAATGAAATCGAAGAATTCGGGCGGAATCCTTTCGTTGTAGACGACCGGCATCGGCTCCTTGGGCTTAACCATTTCCGCCGGATTAATCTCTTCCGCGGCTTCGTCCAATTCCTCGCCCTTCAGGATCGAATACATGCGCTGAATAGTGCTGATGCAGACCTGGCTGTCCCTGGCGACGAAGGAAGATTTGAGCCGCTGGACATTGTAGAGTTCGGTGAATTTCCGGTTGTCGTCGCTGGGCACGTAGGCCATGAACTCCTGTTCGGCCTGTTCGCCCAGGTTTCGGGTATCCACGAGAAAAAGAACGCGCTTGGCGTCGGCGAACTTGAGCAGCCGGTAGATCGAGGTGATGGCGGTGTAGGTCTTGCCCGCCCCGGTGGCCATTTGAATAAGGGCTCGCGGGCGATTATCCTTGAAGGATGTTTCGAGATTCTCGATGGCGTTGACCTGGCACGCTCTCAATCCGGCGGGGTCTAAACCCGGTAGTGCTTGCAGCCGCTCGCGAAGCGAGGCCGACCGAGCAAGCCAGTCCTGTATCGTATCCGGCTGAGGAAAATTGAATATCTCCCGGGCGCGGGGCTTCGGATCGCGTGCGTCGGTGAAATACGTGAGCACACCGGTGCTTCCATAGACGAATGGCAGGCGTTCCCGATTGTTCACCCACTTGAGGTTGGCAATGGCGTAAGCGGTGGATTGCTCCTCT
>JANQSV010000256.1 GCA_028279115.1 Pseudomonadales bacterium | reverse complement strand
CACGAACAACGCAAGGCCGGGCTGATCTACGAGCAAATGCGGATTACATACCTGCAGGCCAGTGTGATCAACAAGGGCGGAACCCTCGGCCAGAGCCTTCGAACTACCGGCGGAAATCATACGATAGGCCGAAACGCTTACGCCACGGAACGCATAATGAGTCCCGAACGGGCGCTCAACATGCACCGGAGCAACGGTGTGAATTTCCTCGAACGAATGCGGCGGATTTATGCCGGTGAAGAAGAGCGCGAAGTCTCCGAGGCGCTGGCCATGGTCAAGCTGTATCAGGCCGACTGGTATCTGCTGTTCGACCACAAGCTCCGGGCGCTGCGGGACTATCGGGAAGCCTGGGAAATGCTGCTGCGGGCCGGTGTGCCGGAGGATGACGTGAGGCGGCTGTTCGCGAAGCCCGTCCTGCTTCCGGAGTCGACTTTTTACGACAGCGTGGAGAAAGCCCTTGCCGCCCGCGGCAAGGCGCCCGAGGGTGCGCCCGCGGCTTTCGAGGAAGGTGTTCCGGTGAAGATTTTCTTTGGCGAGGAAAGTCCGCTGGCGACCGAGTCTTTGCCGGCGGAAAAACCGGGCTCGATGGAAAGCGACGATTGGCGGATCGTCGCCCTGTTTTCCTTCGATCTGCCGGCGGCCGAGAATATCGAAACACGCCAGGGCTGGCGCCGGGAAAATGCGCTTGGCGTAGCCCAGAATCTGCAATTGGTGGAACTGGAAGATTTCCCGGTGAACCGGGACGTCGAGCAACTGATCCGCAATCTCGGTTGGCTGCGGTTCAGGCCGGCCCTCGATGAGGGCGAAGCGCAGGCCGCGAAAGGCGTGATCAGTTATCTTGCGAGCGCGGAGCCTTAAGTATTCTCCAAAAAAATTCCCTTCCTGTGGCGGGTTCTAGCCGGAATCTTCCTGTTCCGCCATTGCCTCCGTGTAATGTTCTTCGACCAGTTCCATGATTCTCGATGCGCTCAGTTGCGCCACGCGCTGGCCGTTGATGAACATGGCGGGAGTGGAACGAACCCCCGCGGCGTTGCCGCCGCGCTGATCGTTGCGCACCTTGTCGATTACTTCGTCGTGCTCCAGATCCGCGCGCAATCGTTCGAGGTCGAGTTCCAGTGTTTCCGCGTAAGAGTCGAACTCGCTTTCCGCTTCCGGCAGGAACGACCAGATCGCCTGGTTCGCGAACAGGAAATCGTGCATTTCCCAGAATCGGTCCTGCCGGCCGGCGGCTTCCGCATATAGCGCGGCGGTCCAGGCGTGCGGGTTGCTTGCGGTCAGAGGGTAATGACGAAAGATCATGTGGGCCCTGTTTTCGATGCGCGGCCAGATGCGGGCCATGACCTGGGATTCGGTCGCGCAGGCGGGGCATTGGAAATCGGCGTAGACGACGATGCTGACCGGTGTGGCCGGGTCGCCGAGGACATGGTCGTCGGGAGCGACTTCGACGGTCGAATAGGTCGGGCCCTGGCTGAACAGCACGTAAGCCATGAAGATCAGCAAAACCGGCAGCGCCACGTATAGCGCGAATCTGCCGAGAATCCGCGTGCGCCGCTCTCGCTGTCTGGCCGCTTTCTGCTTGGCTTCCCTGATCTGCCGTTGTTTCTCGCGCCGGTTCATGGGACAGGATTTTCGCCCAGGAACAGCGCCGGGTCCACCCTGACGTTATTCAAATTGACGCTCCAATGCAGATGCGGGCCGGTGACGCGGCCCGTGCTGCCGACCTCGCCGATCTGTTCGCCCGCGGCGACTGCGGTGCCGGGCTCGACGTTGATCGTGTTCATATGGCAATACAGGCTGATCAGGCCGTGGCCGTGGTCCATGATGATGGTGTTGCCGTTGAAGAAATAATTGCCCGTGGCGAGGATGACTCCCGGCGCCGGGGCAAGAATCGGCGCGCCTTCGGGCGCCGCGATGTCCATGCCGGAATGAGGGTTGCGCGGCTGGCCGTTGAAGAAGCTGCGCGAGCCGAACGAACTGCTGCGGACGCCGTCCACGGGCAGGCTCATCGCGAAGTCGGGCGCGAGCGACTCGGACCAGGTCGAGAACGCCCGCCGCATCTCGACGCTTTCGCGGCCGATGCGTTCCATGTCCTCGGCGTTGGGGTTGACCTGGCGCTCGTTGGTTATGGTCAGATGCCGCTCGCGGTATTGCTTGTGGACGACCTCGAACCGCAGCAGGCTTTCCTCGCCGTTCCGACTCGTAAGCTCGAATTGCTGCGCTCCGGGTTCGGCATCGAGCGGGATGCCGATGACGGCGTATTGTTCCCCTTCGAATCGCGCCAGCAGGATGCGTTGATCGCGGTAACTGCCCGAGACCGCATCGTCATGGACATGCACAACGGCAATGCCGCCCGGAACAAGCGACTCCTGCGGCAGCGACTCCACCGGAACCTGGGCGAAGGCGGAGTTGCCAATAGAGATTGCGACGAATACTAAAATCGAGACTCTCATAATTCTCTCTCGTCATTCTGCGCGCAGCGCAATGACTCAGGGTATCCATGCCCTTCGCCCCTGCGGGGCAGCGCTGCGCGCTGTCCAAAATGGCAGTCCTGCCATTTCCACTTAACGGGCGATTCCGTGTAGTATTTTTCTTCACCTACGATGGATATGCTCTTCAGCTAGGACATTCGATCTT
>JANQSV010000397.1 GCA_028279115.1 Pseudomonadales bacterium | reverse complement strand
CACCAGGGTGGTGGCGTTCTGGGCGAGGACGCGGCGCGCCCAGTGCTTGTTGAACAGGTGCAGGCAATGCCCGATGCGCGTGCCTCCGGACCAGTCCTGCACTGCGTCGGCGACGCGTTCGAGGGCGGCGTCGACGTCGCAATGAACCAATTGCCGGGTGATGTTGGTGAGGCGGGTGCCGAAAACGAAACTGTGCACGCGGCGCTGGGCGGCGACGGCATGCATGAAATGCAGGAACATGCGCGAATAGGTGCTCATCGAACCGGAGATATCGCAAAGCACGACCAAAGGCGGCTGGCGTTTGCGGCGTTTGCTGAATTTGAGCGGCGCGCCTTCGCTCGGGCGGGTCATGGCCCGCAAGCTCGCGCGCCGGTCGAGAATCCGGCCGCGCGGGTCGGGCCGGAATCGCCGGGTGGCGATGCTGTCATGGGGCAGGCGCAACCGGGCGATGGCTCGTTTGGCCTGATCGAGTTCGGCGCCCGACATGTCCTCGAAATCCCGCTCGCGCAATACTTCGCTTACCGAGCTCGTCAGCAGGCCGTGCAATTCAAGCCGGTCCTCGGCGGGATCGCTCAGTCTACCTCCCGAGGTCATGGCGTCCGCGAGCCGGCGGCGCATTTCGGTCATCTGCTCACTGTCGTCGCCGAGCACCGTCGGCAACATGGCGCCGAGCATGCGGTCCATGAAGGCCGGGTTGCGCCAGAAGATGTGAAAGGCCTGGTCGAACAGTTCGCGTTGCTCCCGGCGGCTGACGAAGATCGCGAACAGGCAGCTATGGAAATCGCCGCGGCTGCCGAAGCCGACCAGGTTGACCGCACGGATGGCGTCGAGCACCTTGCCGGGACCGACGGGCAGACCGGCGGCGCGCAACAGGCGGGCGAAATGCATGATGTTCTGGGCCATGCGGCCGCCGTCGAGGGTGCTTTCGGGAACTTGCATGGCTGCGCTCAATCAGGATTTCTGCCTTTAGCTTGTCCGTGCATGCCATCCCTGGCGCAACTTCTTTGGTTTCGCCAACCCCCGGTCTCGACATCCTTGTCGAGCCGTTCGGCCCTCAAGAAGCGTTGCTTCTTGTCGGCTGCGCCGACCGGACCTCACCCTTCACTTCTTCCAGAATTCGCGCCGCTTCGCTGCCGCGGATGCGGGCGATGTCGTCCTGGTATTTCAGCAGGGTGCCGAGGGTGTCGTCGATGGCGGCGCCGTCGAGTGCGACCTGGTCGAGTTGCAACAGGGCCTGGGCCCAATCAAGGGTTTCGGCTACGCCCGGCGCCTTGTACAGGTCCTGTTCGCGCAGGCGTTGCACGAAGCCGACCACATGGCGGCTCAAACCGATGTCCATGCCCGGCAACCGCGCCTCGACGATTTCCAGTTCGCGTTCGGCGTCGGGATAGTCCACCCAATGATAGAGGCAGCGCCGCTTGAGGGCGTCATGGATTTCCCGGGTGCGGTTCGAAGTGATGACAACGATGGGCGGCTCCTTCGCCGCGATCGTGCCGATTTCGGGGATCGAGATCTGGAAATCCGAAAGCAATTCGAGCAGGTAGGCTTCGAAGGGCTCGTCGGTGCGGTCGAGCTCGTCGATGAGCAGCACCGGCGCGCCGCGCTCGTCTTCACGCAAGGCTTGCAGCAGGGGCCGCTCGATCAGAAACCCGGAAGCGAATACATCCGCCGCCAGATCCT
>JANQSV010000240.1 GCA_028279115.1 Pseudomonadales bacterium | reverse complement strand
ACAACAAGGGCGGCTGGATCGACAATGTTCCCGGCCGGCGCGACGTAAGCCAGAGCGCGCGCTTCAGACCCCAGGGCACGGTTCGCGATAACGGCGTGGCGGTGGCCCCGCACCGCACCGGTTTCCAGGCCGGCGCGGATCTTTCCAATGTCGATTTCGTCGCGGCGGACAACAGCGCCATCGCCGGAAGCGATATCAACGGCGTTTCCTATCTGGGCGGCCGGATCTCCGCGCTATGGGATCTCAACGCCGATTGGCAGTTGCTTGTTGCCCACACGACCCAGGAAACCGACGCCGATGGCGTTTTCTTCGCCGATCCCGACGCCGGCAACCTGGCGATCAGCCGCTTCGTGGATGAGAACATCAAGGATACCTTCGATAATACCGCCTGGACGCTCACAGGCCGGCTCGCCGAGCTTGAAGTGATCTACACCGGCGCTTTCACGGATCGGCAATCGGACCAGATCATCGACTACTCCGACTATCTTTTCGTGGGCCAATATCTGCCCTACTACATTTGCGACGGCAGCGTGACGTATCCGGGCACGGCGGCTCCTTCGGGAACGTGCAACGAGCCCCGAATGTTCGTGGACAGCCTCAACACGCTCGAAGTCCAGACCCACGAAATCCGTTTCACCACGGACCAGACCAACAACTGGCGGCTCCAGGGCGGTGTGTTCTTCAGCAATCTTGAACTCATCGAGGTCAACGACTTCACCTATCCCGCTTCCACCAAGGCCATCTCCTTCGACGGCGTAACGAGAGGCTTCGGGCCGAACTACCCGCTGACCAACCCGTCGGTTTCGGGGCTGGTCGGCAACGCCGGCGCGGGCTATTACACCTATCCGGGGCCGTTCCCGCCGGACGTCATCTTCCGCAACGACATCAGGCGCACGGACGAACAGATCGGCATTTTCGGCGAGATCGGCTTCGATCTGAGCGACGAATTCTCGCTGACGCTCGGCGCCCGCAACTACGAGATCGAGGTTGACCTGGAAGGCAGCGCCAACTCGTCGTTCTTCAACTTTGGCGCGACTACCGACGCGCAGGCTTTCGGCACCAATATTTCGCAGCAGTTCATGCCGGGCAATACCGTAGGCGCGCCCGACAAGGCGGTGGCGGACGGCACCATCTTCAAGGCAACGCTGGACTGGCGACCGCGGGATGACCGCCTGTACTACGTCACCATTTCGGAAGGATTCCGGCCCGGCCTGCTGAATCGTCCCGGCGGCGCGGTCAGCGCGGACGGCAGCGGTTTCGTCGTGCCCTACGAGCTCGAAACCGACGAAGTCGTCAATTTCGAAGTGGGCATGAAGGCAGATTTCAACAACTCCCTGCGATTGAACGCGGCGCTGTTCAACGTCGATATCGAGAACCTGCAAACCACGATCTTCGATACCAGTATCGTCAACCTGTTCTTTTCGGACAACGCGGCGGACGCCGAGGTGTTCGGTCTGGAGTCGGATTTCACCTGGCTGCCCGAGTGGTCCGACGGACTCACCATCGCCGGCGCCGTTTCCTACCTCAACTCCGAGATCACGCGCAAGATCACGCCGACCAACGACGTGCGGGTCGGCGACACGCTCGCTTTCGCGCCGAGTTTCCAGGGCAACCTGCGGGCGCGGTATGAATGGAACCTGTCGGGGAACGGCTGGACGGCCCATGTCATGCCCATGATTACCTGGTCTTCGGAATCGTACAGCGACATCATCACCATCAACCGCGACCTGATCGATGGCTGGACGATGCTCGGCGTAACGGCGGGCGTGATCGGCGACGGCTGGTCGGTGACGTTTTACGGCAGCAACTTGACCGACGAACGCGCCGAGGTCTCGCGCTCCTTCGTTTTCGACACCCGGCACATTACTTACGCGCAACCCAGGACTTTCGGAATCCGCACGAGCTTTGACTTTTGATCGAACCCAGGCAGTCAACGAAAGCAAAGTCAACAGGAGCGGAATCGACAATGGCGGCAACGGCATCCTTTCCCGAGGATGCCGCTGTCGTTTCACGGCGCGGCGATGCGCGGGGCAAGCCTGAGCTGGCTTCGATCCAGGCGAGGATCGTAGCCAGGCAATACCGGGAGGCGTTGACCGATCTCGAACGCACCCTCCGGAACGAGCCGGACAATACCGACGCCCTCTACATGAGCGCGGTCTGCCGGCGTTACCGGCGCGAATTCGACCAGGCGCTGAAGCAACTCAAGCGATTGCAGGCCCTTGCGCCCGAAAACGGACGGGCACACCAGGAGGAAGGCCATGCCTGCCGCGACATGGGACGGCCCGATCAAGCATTGCGGGCCTACGCGCGGGCGTGCCGGTTCAACCCGGCGCTGGTGGCCAGTTGGCGCAGCCAGTTCGACATCCTGACCCGCCTTCGCCGCCACGGGGAGGCTGCGCAGGCGAAGGCGCAACTGGATTATCTCGAGCGGTTGCCGCAACCCCTTGTCATCGTTCTCGACCTCGTCAGCCAGGGCAAGCTGCTCAAGGCGGAGGACCTTTGCCGCAAGTTCCTGCGCAAGGTTCCACGCAACGTGGAGGCAATGCGCCTGCTGGCGGACATTGGCGTCCGCTTCGGCGTCCTGGCGGACGCCGAATTCCTGCTTGAGTCCGCCCACGAATTCGAACCGAAAAACGTGCGTGTGCATATGGACTACATCCAGGTGCTGCGCAAACGGCAGAAATTCGCCCAGGCACTCGAGCAGGCCGGACGGCTGCTCGAAACCGCGCCCGATCATCCGCAGTTCCAGTCCATCTATGCCATCGAATGCATGCAGACCGGCGACTACGACACGGCTCTTGGCCTGCTCGACAAGGTGCTGGAGCAGATACCCGGCGATCCGGTCACGCTCACCTCCAAGGGCCACGCGTACAAGACCCGCGGCCAATACGACAAGGCGGTCGCTTCGTACCGGTCGGCGCTCGCGAGCCAGCCGCTGCACGGCGAAGCCTGGTATTCGCTTTCCAACCTGAAGGTCTATTCGTTCAGCGACAGCGAACTCGAAGCGATGAATGCGCAGGCGCGCGATGACGATCTGCCCCATGCCGACCGGGTGCACCTGAGCTTTGCCCTCGGCAAGGCCCATGAAGACCGCGGGGACTTCGAGACTTCGTTCGGCTTTTACGCGCAGGGCAACCGCTTGAAAAAGGCCCTGAGCACTTACGATGCCGACAAGATGACGGATGAACTTCGCGCCCAGCAACGCGTGTGTACCGCGGAGATGCTGTCTCGCGGCGAACGGGTGGGCCATCCGGCGAAGGATCCGATTTTCGTGGTCGGCTTGCCGCGGGCCGGCTCGACATTGCTGGAACAGATCCTGTCGTCCCATTCCCAGGTCGACGGCACGCTCGAGTTGCCGAACATTCCCTCTCTCACACAGCAATTGCGCAGGCGCGGACGCGGCGGAAGCGAGCCCGACTATCCCGATATCCTGGCGTCGCTGTCCGACGAGGAATTGCGCACGTTCGGCCGGCAGTTCATCGACGATACCCGGATTCACCGCCAGGGCGCGCCGTTCTTCATCGACAAGATGCCGAACAACTTCCGTCACATCGGCCTCATCCACCTGATCCTGCCGAACGCGAAGATCATCGACGCCAGGCGTCACCCCATGGCCTGCTGTTTCAGCGGCTACAAGCAGCTTTTTGCGGAAGGCCAGGAATTCACCTACGATCTCGCGGACATCGGGCAATATTACCGGGACTACGTCGAACTCATGGACTACTGGGACGAGGCGCTTCCGGGCAAGGTGCTGCGCGTGCAATACGAGGAAGTCGTGGCCGATCTGGAAACCCAGGTGCGGCGGCTGCTCGATTATTGCGAGCTCGATTTCGAACCGGCCTGCCTGAGCTTCCACGATACGGAACGATCGATTCGCACGCCCAGTTCCGAACAGGTGCGGCGGCCGATCTACCAATCCGGCCTCGACTATTGGCGCAACTATGAATCCTGGCTCGATCCATTGCGGGACACTTTGGGGAGAGACATGAGACGCCGCTGCGGCATGGAGACTGAAACAAAATGAAAGACACCAGCGAAGCACTCGCGAATTCGGCTTCCACCGCGAACGAAGTCCTCGACATCGGCCACGAGATCGGCGAACACAATATCCGCATTTTCAATCTCGACATCCACAATCCCGTCTTCATCGTTTCCGCATTGCTGGTCATCACGCTCGTGGCGGGCACTTTGCTGTTTCCGCAGCAGGCGGCGGCGGTTTTCGCCGACCTGAGGACCTGGACGACCGAAACTTTCGACTGGTTCTATTTCGCCGCGGCGAATTTCCTTATCTTGTTCTGCTTCGGCATCGCGCTATCCCCGCTGGGACGGATCCGTCTCGGCGGTCGGGATGCGGTTCCGCAATACGGCTATTCCGCGTGGCTCGCCATGCTGTTCGCGGCGGGCGTGGGCATCGGCCTGATGTTTTTCGGCGTCCACGAGCCCGTCGCCCATTCCCTGTCGCCTCCACTTGGCATCGATCCCGCCGACACGGACACCGCGCGCGCCGTCGGCATGTCGACCGCGATCATGCACTGGGGCCTGCATGGCTGGGCGATCTATGCGGTCGTCGGCCTCTCGCTCGCCTTTTTCTGTTTCAACCGCAGCATGCCACTGACGTTGCGCTCTGGATTCTTCCCGCTGATCGGCAAGTCCGTCTGGGGGCCGTTCGGCCATGCGGTGGACATTTCCGCGGTGCTGGCCACCCTGTTCGGGCTCGCGGTATCGCTGGGTTTCGGCGCCGAGCAGATTGCCGGCGGATTGCAATACCTGTTCGGCGTTCCCACGACCAACACCACCAAAGCCATCCTGATCGTGGTCATTATCGGCATCGCTTTGGCGTCCGTCATCGCCGGCCTGGACAAGGGCGTCAAGCGCCTGAGCTGGATCAACATGACGCTGGCGGGCCTGTTGTGGCTGTTCGTGCTGATCGCCGGACCCACGCTGGTCATTCTCGCGACGATAGCCGGCGCGACCATCGACTATGTCTACTACCTGCCGGCGCTGAGCAACTGGGTCGGCCGCGAAGATCTCGACTTCCTCTATGAGTGGCCGGTCTTTTACTGGGCCTGGTGGATTGCCTGGGCGCCTTTCGTCGGCATGTTCATCGCGCGCATCAGTTTCGGCCGCACCGTGCGCGAGTTCATTACCTGGGTGCTGATCGTTCCGACGATCATCGCCATCCTGTGGATGGCGACCTTCGGCGGAAGCGCATTGGACCAGTACTTTGCCGGCGGCTACACGGGCGTCGCGCAAGCGGCGCCCGAGCTCGCGTTGTTCAGAATGCTGGAACTGCTGCCGATGACGGAGGTCGTTTCCGCCGTCAGTGTGTTTCTGATCACGATCTTTTTCGTCACTTCGGCGGATTCGGGCGCACTGGTGATGGACACCATCACGGCGGGCGGCAAGATGGACGCTCCCGTGCAGCAACGCGTCTTCTGGTGCCTGCTCGCCGGCATGGCCGCGATGGCGCTGATGCTCGGCGGCGGCATGGCGTCGCTGCGGGCCCTGACGCTCGCGGTGGCCCTGCCTTTCGCCATCGTGCTGCTATGCATGAGCGCGGGTCTCCTCAAGGGACTGCGCGAGGAACTTTCCATCCAGAAATGAGCTGGCGAGGCATGCCTCGCCCATACAGCTCAACTGCGCCGCTATCTGCCCATGGCCTCCCGGGACAGGAAGATGGGAAATTCCGTCCGCAGTTGCGCGTCGAGTTCGTCGCCGATATGGGGGGTGGCGGGCCTGGAGAGGATTTCGCGCTTTTTCGCGATGGCCAGGTCGAGCGGCAGCGGCTTGCCGCTTTCCTCCCATTCCCTCGGGCTCGCGCGGTCGCTGAAGTCCGGATAGACGTATTCGCTTTGCATCACCCGCAAGGTGTTCGCGGAACCCAAGTAATGTCCTTCCCCGCCGGCGCAGACCTGGTTGATCTCGTCGAAGCTCAAGGTTTCGGCGTTGACTTCGATGCCCCGGGTCATGCGGCCGACCGCGCCGAGCACATCGTTGTCCAGCAGCAGGCTTTCGGGACACGCGCCAAGCAGGCTGGCGTACATTCCGGCGGCCTCGTAGACGATGT
>JANQSV010000222.1 GCA_028279115.1 Pseudomonadales bacterium | reverse complement strand
CGCTGCGCGGGAGTGGGGATGGGATTATCGGAAAAGCACGCCCGCCACTGCTTGCATTGGTACGGGCTCGCGGGCCTGGGACCTGTTTCGCGCACCCGTGTCCATGATGGACATAAAGCTTTTCACTCATGATAGACAGACAGCCAACCTGATATGGTGCGAAGACCTAAGCTGGTGGGTAGCGACGGATATAGATTTGGTCTCGACCTATATCGGCGGCAGTGAAACGTTAATTCAGGACATCCTCGACTCGCCGGAACTGGAAACATGGCCAGCGGCGCCCGACGACGACGTTTCCTTCGATGCCGACACCGTGAACTGAGCCGGCAACTTTAACAATATCTCCGCTCGACGCCGTGGATAGCATCATCATGTATTCTCATTCAGGAGATTTATGACAATGCCGAATCACGCCAATCCAGGGTTTTTTACTATTTTCCGAACTGGTGATAACGATAGAATTTTTAAGGAAATGACCGAAGGGCGTTTACGCCAGGGATGGGGAAAGGACGGCCTCAATTTGATTTCGGAGAATGGCGGCCCAGTTGATAAATACGAGTGGGAAGAAATATATCTAGAAGTTTCGGGAGAAGACCCCAGCCCACAGCGTTTCGCGATTCTACGCCGAATGCTTGAATTGGGCGAAGGCGATATTGTCGTGGCGCCCAAGATGCCGGGATGGAATGAATTTACAATCGCACAGGCTTCATGCGGGAGTATACAACTAGAGATATATTCATGATATTTCATCCTTTGGCGCGGTGTCATGTGAGCTGACGCATAGCACCGCCAATCGATGCAATATGGCGGCGGTGGCGCCCCAGATCCGATAGTCTTCGTAGTGCAATTCGAGCGTGCCGCGTTTGACGCCGGCATGAATGTAGCTGCTGCGAACGTAGGCTTCGGGATTGAGAATCAGATCGAGCGGGGTCTGGAAAATGTCGGCGACTTCGCGTGAGCAGGCGGTGAACTCGAGGCCGGGCGGGATCAGGCCGACCACGGGAGTTACGAGGAAGCCCGAAGGCAGCGCCATCGGCCCCAGTTCTCCGATCACTTCCACCTGCTCCCCGGGCAATCCGATTTCCTCTTCGGCTTCGCGTAGTGCGGCGGCCGCGAGGTCGGCATCGCCGGACTCGATCGAGCCGCCCGGCAGACTGATCTGGCCGGCGTGGCTCCTCAGGTTTTCCGAACGAACCGTCAAGACGACGTTACTGGCGGCGTGATCATCGTCAGGCCGAGACACGGGAATCAGCACCGCGGCTTCGCGCAGGGAAACGGAGCCGAGGCCAAGTCGCGCGGGATGGCTGATCGGCGCCAGCCGTTCCTCCGCCGGCGCCGCGAACAGCGCCAGCAGGGATTCAAAGGCGGGGTCTCCACCGAAAAATTCCATGGACGGAATTTTTCGAATGACTCAGCGGAAATTCCAGGTTGCGGCGATGAAGGCCCGCGCCGGTTGGCCGACGAAGTAGCGGTCGCCGGTGAACGTCGTCCAGTCCGCGCGTTCGGCGTAGAAATCATCGAGGACGTTGAGCAGGACGACGCTCCAGGTCCAGTTTTCGCTGGTATCGTATTGCGCCCGGATGTTGAAGATGTCGTGACCTTTGTAAGAGGCGGTGTTTTCCGGATTGGTGAAATACTCGCCCATGTTCACCCATTCGAATTCCGCGCGCAGCGCCGGGCTCGCCCGCCAGGTCAGGCGATAGTTGCCCCAGAAATTCGGTGCGGTGTCGACTTCCTTGCCCTGGATGTCGATGCCGCCGGAAAGCTGCGAGTGCTCATAAGTGTGTCTGGCGTAATTGGAGACGGCATGCAGCGTCAGTCTGTCGCTGATGTCGTAGGCGAGGGCCAGCTCCAGACCCAGGTGCCGGGTCGCGGCGCCGTTGAGATTTTCCCGCGCGCTGTTGGTGATGATCTCGTTGTTCTTGTCCATCGCGTATACGCTGGCGGAATACGCAAGCGCGTCCGCGCTGCCGTTGAAAGCCACTTCGACGCTGTCGAGTTTGACCGAATCGAGTTCCGCCACGGTCTGCGCGTTCTGCAGCCGGTACAGTTCCGTGGCCTGGGGGGCGCGGAAGCCGCGCTGCACGCGGAAGTCGACGCGGTTGTTGTCGTCGAACCGGTAACTGAGAGCGACCTTGGGCGACAGGTTGGTGAAGTCGTCGCCGCGGTCGGCGGGACGGCTGTAACGGCAGCCGCCGAAGCCGCAGGCAACGCCCTGATCGTCGGTGCGGCCGTCGAGCATCAGGTTGTCGTAATCGTATGTCACTTTCTCGATGCGGGCGCCCACGGAAAGCGTCAGGGCTTCGGCGAGCGGTTGCTCATAGCTGACAAAGCCGCCGGCAATGGTGGCGTCGACGTTGAAATCGTAATGCCTGCCCTGGGGAATGGTGTTGCGCAGAAAGGCCGAGCCGACGGTGGGGCTGGCCTGGAACTGGAGCAGTTTGCCAATAGTCGATTCGCCGTCGATGCCGAGGGCGACACTGGCGCCGTTGTCGAGCTCGCGATAGGCTCCGGATTGGAAACCGGCGCTGCGATGATAGAAATCCTCG
>JANQSV010000395.1 GCA_028279115.1 Pseudomonadales bacterium | reverse complement strand
TTGCCGTCAGGCGCGGGCCGGTCTGCAGGATGATGTACTGGCGGCCTTCGTGGGTCCAGGTGCTCATGCTGTAGCGGCTGCGCTCGGGGACCTCGACTTCGGCCATGGTCTCGCCGGTCGCCTTGTCGACCGCGTACAACATGACCTGGTCCTCGCTGTTGACATCGGAATACACCAGCATGTTCGGCGTTATCGTCATCGGCACGATGTTGCCCGAGCCGGTGTTGCCGATATCGAGTCCTTCAAGGGCCGGGTTGTTGAGCACGCGGCTCGGCGTTCCGCCGGCCGGGATCATCCAGGCATGCTCGCCGGTGTTCATGTCGATGGCGGTGATGCGGCTGTACGGCGGCTTGTACAGCGGGATATTCGCCGGATGCCGCGGAGCGCCGCCGCCGGGACCGTCGGCGTATTGCGCGAAAGTCGTGCCGGTCGGCTCCTCGTATTGCAGATCCGCTTCCTCACCCGGAACGAGTTGTACCGGACTGCAGGCCTTTTGCGAGGAGACATACAGGTAACCAGTATTCGGATCGGCTACCGAGGGTGCGGTGATATTGGCGCCGCCGCCACCGCCCGGGCAGATCAGCGAAGCGCGCTTGCCGAGCGGATTGTCGCGGTGGATCGGCGGATTGAACAGCGGACCCATCTGGTAATCGGCCATGGCCGTGATCGCCTGCTGGCGAAGCTCTGGAGTGAAATCCACCAGATCGTCGATGGCAACGCCTTGCATGTCGAAGGGCGCCGGCCGGGTCGGGAAGGGCTGCGTCGGAGACAACACTTCGCCGGGAACGATGGACGGGGGCACTTCGCGTTCTTCGAATGGCCAGATCGGCTCGCCGGTCACTCTGTTGAAGGCATAGACGAAGCTCTGCTTGGTGACCTGCATGACTGCCGGGACCGGTTGCCCGTCTACATTCAGGTCAAGCAGGATCGGCGCCTGTGGATTGTCGTAATTCCAGATGTCGTGCTTGACCGTCTGGAAATGCCAGACGCGCTCGCCGGTGCCGGCGTCGAGTGCGATCAGGCTTGTGCCATAGAGATTGTCGCCCGGACGGAAGCCGCCGTAATAGTCGATGGTGGCGCCGTTGGTGGGGATGTAAACGATGTTGTTTTCCAGGTCGGCTGAGACCGGCGCCCAGGAAGACACGTCGCCCGTCCATTGTCAGGCGTCGTTTTCCCAGGTTTCGTGGCCGTATTCGCCGGGCCGCGGAATCACGTTGAACTTCCACTTGAACTCGCCGGTGGTCTTGTCGTAGCCGAGGATGTCGCCGGGCACGTTCTCTATGCGCGCCTGGTTGTAGCCCTGTTCGGCCGAGTTGCCGACCACGACGGTGTCGTTGATCACCATGGGCGGCGAAGACGAGGTGATATATCCGGTTTCCAGCGGAATGCCTTCGTATGGATCGTAGGGATGGCCCAGATCGGCCAGCAGATCCACTACGCCGGATTTGGGAAAGCCGTCGACCGGCACCGGGCTGCCGAATCCTTCGAGCGGCGCGCCGGTTTCGGCGTCGAGCGCCACGAGGAAGAATCCCGGCGTGATGATGTAAATGACGCCGCGGCCGTCGATGATATCGTAACCGACGCCCTTGCCATAATCGGCGCGCATGGAATATTCCCAGCGCCGGGTATGCGGCAACCTGTAGCTCCAGAGCGTTTCCCCGCTGGCGGGATCGATAGCGACGACATGCCGCCGGTAGCCGGCGACGGTGTACAGGACGCCGTCGATATAGCTGGGAGTCGAACGCCCACTGACGGCGCCCATGCTGGCGCCGTCCCAGACCCAGGCGACTTCGAGCTGGTCGAAGTTGTCCGCGGTGATCTGGGTCGATTCGGAATATCGGGTATTGGCGAAATCATTACCCAGGGTCAACCATTCCACGGTGTCCTGGGCGAACAGGGAACCCGCGCCGAGTGCCAGGGCGAAGGTCAGCAGGGCGGCAATTCGGGGCTTGGTTCCGGTGCGGGAGATTGCAGGAGATTTTTTCATTATCAGCCTCGCAAATTCAATTGATTCGGCGGGTCGGGCAAGAGCGGAGGCTACCCCAACTTCCACAACCTGTCGAGATACAAAGTGTGACAGAGCCGCGCTCCCTCAGTGCCAGGCAATGGCGTCACCGCCTTTTTCTGAATAACAGTTTAAATCCGATTGCATCGAGGTTCTTGAGTAGTATCTGGTTTTGTGAAGCGGTTAACGGAGTCAGGGGAGGACGGGGGATGGACCAGGCTGGGTCGCCGGTAGCGGTGCCGATGACGGCCTTGACCGAGGCGACCATGGGCGCGGACTCAAAGCATCCGCGGGTGCGAGTCAGTTGCTGTTGTCGCTCTTCGGCGCCGGCTTTGTTCCAGTCGTCGCACAGCGCGGTGATCGCGGCGGGGTTAACGTTGGCGGTGGCTGAGATGCAGCCCGCGCCGCCGGCGCGCATGGTTTGCAGCAGGAAGCGCTCGGAACCGCAGAAAACCCGGAAATCGGGCCAGCCACTGTTGATGAATGCGGCGGTTTCTTCCCATTTACCCGAGCTGTCCTTGATGCCGGCAATGGTTCCAGGGTAGGCGTTGACCAGACGGTCAATGACATCAAGCGGCCAGGGAGTTTGTGACATGGCGGGGAAGTGGTAAAGGTAGATTTGCAGGTTCCCGCTTCCCACGCGCTCGATAACTTCGGCAGTAAAGCCGAACAGCCCGTCGTCGCTGAGGTTCTTGTAGTAAAACGGTGGCAGCAGCAAAACCCCGGGACAGCCGGAACCCACCGCCCTTGCGGTAAGCTCGACGGTTTCGCTGAGGGAACACAGCCCGGCGCCGGGCATCACGCTGTTCGGGTCTGCGCCGGAATCGAGCAGACTCTCGAGCAGATGCGATTTTTCTTCCAGCGAAAGCGAGTTGGCCTCGCTGGTGGTGCCGAAAACCGCCAGTTTCACGCCTTGACCGAGCAGCCAATGGCAGAGAGCGGTGAAGCGCGCGGCATCGGGCGCCAGATCGTCGTCAAAGGGCGTGACGACAGGAGCAAGCACTCCGTCGAGTCGGTCCAGTCTCATGATTGGGAATACCTTCCGGGTTTTCGCGCCAGCAGTCCGTAGAGGATCATCGGCCAGATGCCGACATGAATCATGACGTCGGCGAGATTGAAAATGTAGTTCCAGTAGGGGATGTGCTGCAAGTTGACGTAATCGATCACGCCGCCGTGGATTTGCCGGTCGATCACATTGCTCAATCCGCCGCCGGCGATGAAACCGAAACAGCAGAACTCGAATCGCGACACCCCGGTTCCCAGATAAAGCCAGACGACGATGCCGCCGAGCAGGCCGAGGCTGAGCAGGCCGAAAAGCCAGCCCTGACCCTGCAACAGGCCGAAGATGCCGCCGTAGTTGCGGATATGGGTGAAATGGATGAATCCGTTCCATTCCAAAGTGCTGTTTACGGGAATGTTGAAGTTGACCCACCAGCCCGCGGCTTGCGAACAGGCCAGCGCGAAAGCGGCGATCGCGCAGAAATACAGGAAATTGACGCTTTTCCGCTGCCGGGCGCTAAACAACACGCACCCCTTTCACATGGGCGAAAGGCTGGTCGGCGTATTGCAGGATTTCACTGGCGCCGTCGCGGCCCATGCGCACGATGTTATGCGCACAATTGTGCATGGGTTGCCAGGACCAGAGATCGCGCATCGGCAAACCTTCCATGTGGCACAAGACCGACTTGATCAGCGCGCCATGGCTGACGACGGCGACGCACTGCCCAAAATGCCGCCGCAATATTTCGCGAATCGCCTGCATCGCCCGTTCCTGCAACTCGTAGAAGGTCTCGGCTCCTTCGACGTCGAACAAATGCGGCATGTGCCAGAAATGATGTTGCGACTCCGGGTCGTCTACGGCGATTTCCGCGTGCAGCCGGCCTTCCCAGGGCCCGAGGTCGATCTCGCGCAGGCTGTCGAGAAAAACGACGTCCTCGTGGCGGTCGGGAAAGGCCAGCCAGGCCGTTTCCCGGGTGCGCAATGAACTGCTGCTGTAGATGGCTTCGAAATGGGTATCGCGCAGCCGCTCGCCGAGTTCGACCGATTGCCGGTTGCCGGTTTCGTTCAGGCCGACGTTGCATTGGCCCTGGACGCGCCGGTCGCGGTTCCACTGGGTTTCGCCATGCCGGATCAGATGCAGTTCCACGTGTGCCTCAACTCAGGGTCCGCTTGACGGCGTCCCGCCAGCCGGCGTATTTCTCTTCGCGCCAGTCCGCGCCCCGCTCCGGGCTGAAACCCCGATCGAGTTGCCAATGGCCGGATATGGCGTCGAGCGAAGAGAATACTCCGGCCTGCAGGCCCGCCACGTATGCGGCCCCGAGCGCCGTGGTTTCGGTAACGACCGGGCGATGTACCTGGCAGGCGAGCATATCGGCGAGATTTTGCAGGAAGAAGTCGTTGGCCACCATGCCGCCGTCGACGCGCAGGAGGTTCAGGTCAACCCCGTCGGCGGCGATGGCGCCGGTCAGATCACGCGTCTGGTAACAGACGGAAAGCAGGGCCGCGGTGACGATTTCGGCAACGCCGCTGTCCCGCGTCAGGCCATAGATTGCGCCACGGGCGTCCGGATCCCAGTAAGGCGCGCCGAGACCGGTGAAAGCGGGCACGAGATAAACCCCGGAATCTTCCGCGCAGGCCTCGGCCAAGCGTTCGGATTCGGCGGATTCCCGAATCAGCTGCAATTTGTCGCGCAGCCATTGCATGGTCGCGCCGGCCATGAAGATGCTGCCTTCGACCGCGAAACTCGTTTTGCCTTCCAGGCGATACGCCACCGTGGTCAGAAGCCGGTTTTGCGAATATACCGGCGCATCGCCGGTATGCATGAGCAGAAAACAGCCGGTGCCATAAGTGCTCTTGGCCGCGCCGGCGCTGAAACAGCATTGGCCGAAGGCGGCGGCCTGCTGGTCGCCGAGCACGCCGGTAACAGGGACCGCGCTGCCGAGCAGATCCGGCTCGCTCGCGCCGAATTCGGCGGCGCTGTCGAGCACTTCGGGCAACACCTGCCGCGGCACCTCGAACAATTCGAGCAGGTCCGGATCCCAATCCTGGGATTCGAGGTTGAACAGCATCGTGCGCGAGGCATTGCTCGCATCGGTATAGTGACTGCGGCCGCCGGTCAGTTTCCACAACAGGAAACTGTCCACGGTGCCGGCGGCGAGTTCGCCCCGTTCGGCGCGCTCGCGCAGGCCGGGAACCTCGTTCAGCAGCCATTGCAACTTGGTGGCGGAAAAATACGGATCGAGCAGCAGCCCCGTCTTGCGTTGCAATTCGGACTCGTCAACGCGATTTTTCTTCAGCTTGCGGCAATGTTCGGCTGTGCGCCGATCCTGCCAGACGATCGCCTTGTGCACGGGCTCGCCGCTGGCCCGATCCCATAGCACCGTCGTTTCGCGTTGATTGGTGATGCCGATGCAGGCGAGTTGCCGGCTGTCGATTCCGGCATCGCGCAAGGCCGCGTGGCAACTCGACAAGGTCGTGCGCCAGATCTCCTCCGCGTCGTGCTCGACCCAGCCGTTGCGCGGAAAATATTGCGTGAATTCCTGCTGGCCCAGGCCCCGCAAAGCTCCGCTCGAGTCGAACACCAGCGCGCGGCTCGAAGACGTGCCCTGGTCGATCGCGAGAATGTACGATTGCACTTGCCTTACTCCCTATTCGCGCCGTCGTCAGATTGCCACGGGGTGACCGATGCGGCAAGCCAATTAGATGTCGAGCGCCGCCCGCAAGCGATCAAGAGCTTTGCTATGGCTGCGAGGACTCATCCAGATCACCTATCGGCTTGGAATTCGGCCTTATGAGTTCGGACATGGGACGGCGGTGGCTGGCGAGATAAACAACAAATGCCTGCCGTATGGATTCTGGTATCGGGCCTGCTGCTTGAAGGTGCATGATATCGAAAACATCCCGCGGATGCTGTCGGTCCAGTGCAGCACACAGCTTTCCGGCATAGAGATCCGGAGCGTCGAGGCACTGTATCTCTACGAAGAAATCGTAGGCTTCCTGTGCGGTTGGGCATAATTCACTCAATATCGGTGGCACCAGACTGCCGCGGATGACAGTACTGGGTTCCAGTTTGATGCGTGCGCGAGATTTCTCCACGAACAGCTTTGGAACGCTTCCTTTCACAAGATGCACTTTCGTGCCTGAAACAGTCCGTTTCAGCTTTTCGGCGAGAGCAGCGAGTTGCAGCCAGATGTCGGTCAGTGCTTTGTTGCGGTCGGATGGCGGCAGGTAGGTGAGATCGATGTCGACGGACAGCCTTGGCATGTCCCGCAGAAACAGGTTGATGGCCGTGCCGCCCTTGAGTGCGAATTTTCGAAAAGTCGCAACGGCCGGCAGGCAACGAATCAGAAGTTCGACCTGGGTTCGGTATTCGTCGCGCACAACCATTCGCTAACCTAGACTTGCACGGGCTCGTCGATGACCAGGTCATATTTGCTGTTGAGAGAACCTCCGGCGTGAATGGTGCGCCGGCCCGATCCGAATGCGACTTTTGATAGACCCACATGTTTTAGCCACGGGTGATTCGAACGTTCGGCGGCATGCATGAACAGCCGTTTGGTTTTTACGGAAGTGCAGCCTTCGAGGAGGCGCTGTACGACTCGTGGGCGCAGAGATGTCAGCGATTCCATGACTTGGAGGGCTTCCTCGTAAGATTGCCGCTACGGTACAAGGTACATCATCTCGAAAGCCGCTTGCTCCAGAGTTGCGACGTTGAGCTCAAATCCGTCGACCTCAAGCGGTGACGTGGCCTTGTTGTTTTCTGCAAAGACCCTGGTCGTCACTAACGACACTTGTCTGGACCAGGATTGATCCTTGAACCATGCCGGCAACTTCACGCCCGTGCTTCCGAACAGGACAACCTCGCGTCCACCGAATCCCAGGTAATGCGCGTAGCCGCGCAATTCGATGGCGGTGATGCCTCCTGGGTGCAAGGCGAGGCCGAGTTGGGATTGCAGTGCCTGGACTGCGCCAGCCCAGTCGATCGTCGCGCCGGTGCGCTTGTATATGCCGTGGCCCAATCGTTCCAGCCACCCGGATCGGACATATTTGTCCGCCAACCGACGGTCAATTCCGCTACGACTCAGCCAGCGCAACGTACCCACCGTTTGGGGTGGCCACTGCTGTAGCAATTTGTTTAATTTAGAGCTCATCCGACAACCGATAGGCGACTTTTTAGCATCAATATAAACTAAACGCCAAGGTTAACACAAAGCTCGACTAAATTACCTTCCTCATATGCAACGGACTTATGTGCAAAGGGGTGGTTGCAATGGCGAGCACGTTCAACAATTTTCGACTGAAAGAAGACTGCAAAGCTATACCAGTCTAGCCCAAAGATCATATTCAACGACAGGCTTGCTGCGACTTCGCAGAAATGTGTCAGCCTGCCTTTTCCCTTCACGGGCGGACCCTGCATTGCGGATGGTCAATAGGCGCCAAGGACTGTCTCGGAATGAAGTCTTCGCGAGTTCCTGTGGATTGACGCGCCGATCAGAGATTCCGCCGAAACGCACTACCATGGTGGCATCCGATGCACAGGCAAATGCAACGTTTCTCCAGACTTTGCGGAGATCGGCAGCGAAGTCTTCGGGACTTGTATGTGTGATCTGACGTTCGCTTGAATAGTCAACGTGGTCCGCTCCGCCAATGAACCAGCTGCGAAGCCATTGGTCCGGGATATATGTGCGCATACCATAATACGGTGGCGAAGTTATAACCCAAGAAAATCGGGCATCAACCGATTCCGGTACAAGTGAATCGACCTCTCGACTGTCGCGAAGTCGGACTTCGCCATTGCCTTCAGGAACAGCGCTATAGTAACGCTTCACTCTGCGTTCGATAATTTCAAGCGCATCCACCCTCAGGGGACTTAAGCCACGACTACGCCAATACTTGGTGGCGTAAACGGGTTTAGGGGCGTATGTTCTAGGGCATTGATTGGAAAAGTAACTTTGAAACGTTTTTTGCTTGGGTCCGTGCAGCGCGCCGAGGATGATTCCCCTCAGAGCGATGCGCGTCGGCGTTGAACAGTCCCTGAGAAATGCAGTTCTGAAGCGGCAAAGCTCAAGCAGCGTTTCGGTGTGATAAGCCTCTGCCCAGAATGGTCCTGAGGGAATATTGTGGGGCTCGGTATTTGTCAGGATGTCCCGCGCTTCGGACAATATCTCCGGAGATTCAACATGGACGAGCTTAGCTGCGGTTATTGCGGCCGCGACGGGGCTCGAATCCACACCAAGTGATCGCAAGCCGACCAACCGAGCTGCAAAGTTGGTTGTTCCGCGCCCGCAAAATGGGTCGAGAACCGTTTGATATTTTTTGGCGCGCCTACGCAGAATACCTAGCGGAAACTCAAGCGGAAACATGGTGAAATATGGACATATTCCGTTTAACGACATGTTCCGTGGAAGCTTGGTCATCCAGGATTACGCCTTCTTTCGAACATATGTGGTTCCCTTTTCCGACTTGAATGTCTCCCATGCCTGATTCTGTGCGCCGAAAATATTGTCCATCGCTTTCTTGACCAAGTGGTACGCCAGCTGGTCCCTGTCGTCGATGTGATTCGGAAGCTGCTCCTTAAAAAATGCCTTCAATGAACCCCATGCGGTACCCTCAGTCGATTCTAGCTTATTCATCAATCCAGTATCGGTTCGGAGCGAATCGAACATTTGAGCCTCAATATTTGCCATAACGTCGATTGGTTCCGGTTGATCTTCTTGCGGTTCCGTGGGTCTAGATGTGGTCGAATCACCCGCCGAGCCAGTCGAGTGCGATTGAGTGTCACTTTCGAACGTGCCGAGAAGGGATCTTGTAAAAGTGTTACCAGCGGGCTGGTTGTAGCCAGGATCACGCACCGAAAAAAGGCGCTCAAAGGAAAGTGCGCGGATGCTTACTGGATAAGGTTTGCCCCCGACCGAACTCCAAAATACTCCTTGTCCGGGGATAGGCTCGTTAAGTAGAGAACTCAGCAGATCTTCACTGAAGTGGGCGTTTGCGCGCTTTAGTGATGTCAAATCGACCGCGGAGAGCAGATGAAAAATGAACCAATTGTCACCTTGGCTGAGGATTTCAACCGGAATACTGCCGGGTTGCTGCGTGATTAGTAACGCGCCCAAGTCGTACTTGCGACCCTCTTTGACCCATGCGATGTATGGTTCTGCTGCCGGAGCATTTTCGTTGAGTACGGATTGCGCTTCTTCGACCACAGCGATCGTCGGAATAGTCTTCGGTTCAGCGGCCGTAAACTCCCGCTGATTCCGATCAAAGATTCGACGAAGAATCAGACCAGATAAGACCAGCGACTGCCCGCCACGCATTTGGGATACGTCGATCACGCATAGCTTCCCTTGGGAAAGCGCATGAATGAGCTTGTCCATGAGCTGACTGCTCTTGTCATGCAACATTCTCACGATCGCGGTCATATTGCCGCGGGCAGCGAGAGCCTCAGCTTCCTGCCTTTGGGGATCGAGTTCCAGAATGGGGCATATGTCTCCAAGCGGAGTGGCATTTCCGTTGACGTCAATCAAGTTAACCAAGGATTCCCAGCGGTCTTGCGGCAGGCCCCTTAGCTTTCTGACGTTTTGTTGTTCCTGTCGTTCGGGGCCAAGTGCAATTGCTATAACATCGCTTGGACGAAGGCGCCGGATATCTAGGCGAATTCCGCCCGACACGAAAGACTGATAGAAAGGACTCGGATTTCGGCGCTCCGTAAAGACTACCAGCTTGTCCTCAAGCGCAGGCACGTCGCACAGTCCGGGTCGGCCCTTGTCATCAGGCCAGAAGTATTCTCCATCCGGATCGAATATGACCGTGCCAATCGGGACTTCTTTGTCGCCACGTTTCTTTACATGCGGAGTTGATTCGTAGAGTTGGCTGAACAAGAGCTTGTTCAGATTGGATTTGCCAAAGCCAGCCCTCGCAAATACGAAACTGCGGCGCGACACTAACGACTCGACTGGAAACTTAACGAGAATCTCAGGCTGCAGCAGTTGCATCCACTCTTTCGCTTCGAGATCAGAATTGCCCGACGCGTAGATATATTCGCCAAAAGCCAAGTGACCAATGGGCGCACCATCTATATTATGCGCGGCAATCTCTTGCAGCACCGTGTTGGACGGAAAGGAGACTTGGCTGCCAACATGGGGCAGACGTCGGTGCGAAGGTACGAAAGTCAGGCCTGAGCCATTATTTCGCATTACGCCAAGTACGCGGATGTTAACGCGATACTTCAGGTACTGTTCCCTGAGATCCTCGGGTATTGGCCGATCTTCACGGACGGCTCGGATATTGAATTCTTCACCGGAACCGAATGAGAGCTTTCCTTCAGACGAAAACGATGCAATTCGTCCCAGCACTGCCTCATCGGGAGTCTCAAGCTGCACGAGGAGGAACTGTCCGTGCATCGGGATATTCTGAAACTCGTTTCGATAAGGTAGTACAAGATCGGCATGGAATTCCATGCCGCCCTGTTGGAAGCCTCGGAAAATACCTACGATGTTTTCTTTCTCGAATAGATTAAGCTCTGCGGCCATTGCGAACCCTATCCATATCGTTGTTGAGCGGGATCTGTGTCCTGAAGCTGGAATACATCGAGTGTGGACGCATCCCCCTTAAGGCTTGTGCGGACTCCTTCATAGATGAAGTCTTGCAGGATGTCGAAATCGAAATCCACAAGCGCTGCATTCTCGTGCGCTTTTTGCAGGCAGCGCGGATAATGGGGAACCGGAAACCCGGTAATTGCGTCTGAGAGCAAGGAGCCTAATATCGCCTGAGCATTTGGCGCCTGCGGAACGAAGATGTCGATTGGCCAAATAGGGTCGTGCCTGCGCGCACCGAACTTCACAAGAAACATCTTGCCGCCGACAAACTTGTTGACTTCACCTCCTTCTCCTGCACGGTCGTCACCTCGAGCAAACTCAGACCATACATAGGCTTTTTCTTCCACTTCGCGAGGCACTTCCACGTAGGCTGGGTAGTCGGTTTGCAGAACCCCCTCAAGCGCCATGGCAAGCCGATATCGAGCGAGAACTTTGCTGTGCTTTGCGACACCGGCAAGGCAGACGTGCCGCCGACTACTTTGTCGTTTATCTTCTATTCTAGCGAGCATGCCCTGAAGAAGGCGCTGAAAGAGATCTTTCGCAAAAACTTTACTGCGCAATAAACCGTCGCAGACGAGCAGGGTGTCTGTGCCAAAGTCTTTTTTCAGAATAGCAAACAGGATGGCCCACTCAACCAGTTCTCTATAAACCTGGACCCAGCTAGGAGAGACGGGCTTTCCGCTAACAGTAGGGCGGATCATATGAGAGAGCGCCGGCAGAGTATCTACCTTGAGAAATTGCATCATTTCGCCTAACGCAGTTTGGGCAGACCCACCACTGGAAATCTGGCGACGGTCTAGTTTCTCTATGGGTGTGGTTGGTGAAACCGCCTCAAGGCAATACTCGTTGTCGCTGCTATCGACGACTCGTACTAGCTGTATCAAAAACGGGTCAAATTTTAGCTGGTTATTGCCACCATCTGTTCCGACGATTGATAAAGATGTTGTCGCACGAGGTTGTATTCGTCGCGTTGACCCGCGTAGCGGACGAATTTCTTCGCGAAGCTCTTCGAGGATGCCCTGATCGATGCCAATGCAGTCGGAGATAGCTTCCTTCAATTGGGCTTGAGTTGCGGGGTCGATCACCGTCTGCTATTCCGTATTCTGTTTTTCTGGACCGTCATGGGATGGCCATCGGGCAAAACCCGCGACTTTCGCATCGCGCGTTTGTCGCGCATAGTCCCACAATTCACCTGTCTTGAACAGGCGGCAACTCCAGTCGGCTCAGCAGTTCGCCGAACAAAATTCTTGGAATGCGCTAACCGGGAAGGGAGTGCTTCTCAGTCATCGGACGGCAGGCGTCAATCAATTCTCAAGCTCAGCTTCGCATGCCGTCTATGCTCCACTTGCCGCCGCCGACCGCGGCGAAATAGAGGAACAGGAAGCAATAAAGCGCGGCGGCCTCGCCCCGGTTCGCCACGGCCCAGAGAAACAGGTTCGGGCCGGAGTGGGCCATCCAGAACGCCACCGCCATCATTCCGGAGAGAACGAAAGCCGTCGTACGCGTATAGAAGCCCACCAGCAACAACAGTCCGCCGACCACTTCGAGCAGGCCGGCCAGGCCCGGAACCAGCGTCATCAGTTCGTATGGCGCGTTTGCCTCGACGGGGAAGCCGAACATTTTCTGTGTTCCGTGCTGCATGAACATGAAGGCGGAAAGAATCCGCAGGACGCCGAGCAATTCGTCCGAATGGCGTGACAATGCAGCTCCGATGGTGTTGATCATTTTTGCCTCCTTGCCGGGGCAATCCGGCAATACGTGTTACACCCGCTGGCGACTGTCGGGTCGCCGCAGGGACACTATATGCCTGATTTTCAGGCGGCGGCAAGAGCCTGTTCGATATCGACCCTGATATCCTTGCTGCGTTCAATCTCCACTGGCCGACTCCTTGCGGCCGCGAATCCGAAGTCACCCGGAATGATACAGCAAATCCAGGCTTATGCGCGGACGCCCTATTCCTGTTATTCTCGACGCGAAAATGCAATCGAGAATGCGGGGGACAAGGTCATGTCAAACAAGTATCTGTTTCCCGCGGGCTTCGGCATTGCGCTGCCGCTTGCCGGCAATGCCCCGGCCCAGGACGGAGGCAACATAGTCACCGGCGAGGGCTTTCCCAATCCCAACCCATGGTCGAAAACGAATGGGGCGATCTTCCCGCGGGACGCCGGTGGGGCTCCACCGCGGGTATCGATATCGACCCCACCGACGGCCACGTGGTTGCCTGCGAGCGTTGCGGAGCGGGAGCGCTCGGCGGACAGGGCATCAATTGCGACAGCAATCCGGTGGATCCGATCTTCAAGTTCGACCGGCGCACCGGTGAAATTCTGGCCAATTTCGGCGCCGGCGTCATGGTGACTCCCCATGGCATTCACGTTGACGGCGAAGGCAATATCTGGGTGGCCGATTTCGCCGGCAACGCCGAAGGCGCCAAGGGTCATCAAGTGCACAAGTTCAGCGTCGGGTCCGTTGCGTCACGAGGCCTGGCATTGCGGCGGGCGAATCGGTCCGCTGGATGAAGACCGCATTGTCGGGTTCATTCCGGGTTATCAGACCGAAAGCCGGGGAGAGCAGGGTACGGCGGGCGAGGGTGTCGCCGTGGACGCCGACGGCAATGTGTTCGCCGCCGAAGGTCCCGCGTCCCCGCCATTGGCGGGCGGCGCCTTTACGAAGTACTCGGCCAGGTAAACTGTTGTTGCGGGCGATTCCATCCACATGCCGCGCGCGAGCTCCGCAACCGGAGCTTCCTTTCCTTGTACAACAAGGGATTGTTCCTGCTATTCTCGAAAGCCGCCGCGGGAATCTTCCCGCGGCGGTCGCCAATCTGATCAAGCCGGAAAAGAAGGAGGGGGGTCATGGCCGTCAGTGAAACCACCACGGTACAGGAAGCGGAATCTCATCTGCAACAGAACATGCGCACCGTCGCGCTTACGGCGCTGGCGGGCACCAGCATCGAGTGGTATGACTTTTTCCTTTACGCGGCGGCCGCCGCGCTCGTTTTTCCAGCCGTTTTCTTTCCGGAAAGCACCCCGACCGTCGCACTGATCCTGTCCTTCGGCACTTTTGCCTTCGGTTTCATCGCGCGGCCGCTCGGCGGCATCATGTTCGGCCATTTCGGCGACCGCATCGGGCGCAAGCGGACCCTGGTGATCGCGCTGATGCTGATGGGCGTCGCGTCCACGTTGATCGGACTGCTGCCGTCCTATGCCATGATCGGCGTCGCGGCGCCGATCATTCTGACGCTGCTGCGTTTCTGTCAGGGTCTGGCCATCGGTGGTCAATGGGGCGGGGCCATGCTGCTCGTGACGGAAAGCGCGCCATCCAACGAGCGTGGCTGGTACGGCGCTTACGCCCAGGCCGGCGCGCCGGTGGGCGTGATCCTCGCCAATCTGGCTCTGATCGGCATCAGCGCCATGGTTTCCGACGAGTTTTTCCAGACCTGGGGCTGGCGCATTCCCTTCATAGCCAGCGTAGCGCTGATCGGCATCAGCATGTACGTGCAACTCAAGCTGGAAGACACCGTGGCCTTCCGGGAATTGCAGATGGTGCGCGAGGCGCGCAAGGACGAACATCCCGAAGCTCCGCCGGTGCGCCGCTCGCCGGTGATCGAAGCTCTGATCAAGTATCCGAAAACCATCTCCCTGGCGGCGGGGGCCTTTCTCTCGATCCAGGTTTCGTTCTATATCCTTATCGCCTGGATCCTGGCCTATGGCAGTCAGGGCGTCGCCGGCATGAGCCGCGACGAAATGCTCGCCGCGGTGCTGATCGCGTCGGCCATCATGATCCCGATCCAGTTCTGGGCCTCGGGTTACTCCGACCGCAACGGGCGCCGCGGTGTCTACATGCTGGGCGCGATACTCACCGGGGTGTGGGCGTTTGCGCTTTTCCCGCTGATCGACACCGGCGATTTCTGGCTGATCGTGGTTGCCGTGACAGGCGGGCTCTGTTTCATGTCGATGATGTACGGACCCCAGGCCGCCTTCTATACGGAACTGTTCAGTACCGAAGTGCGTTATTCCGGCGCCTCCCTGGGTTACCAGTTCGGCGCGATTCTCGGCGGCGCCTTTGCGCCCATGATCGCCACTTTCCTATGGACGGAATACGCCGTCATCTGGGTATCGGTCTATATCGCGCTGGCCTCGGTGATAGCGCTGCTTTGCGTGTGGACGCTGAGCGAGACTTCGGGCGACAGCCTGCACGACGTTCACGGCAGCGACCGCTGATTGGCTGTTTGAGTAAAGAAATTTGCGCATAAGCGATTGCAACAACCCGGCGGATTTCCGCAAGCTGGCGCGGAAACGGCTGCCGGCGCCCCTTTTCCATTACATCGACGGCGGCGCCGATGACGAAGTCACCTTGCGCCGCAATACCAGCGCCTTCGACAATGTCAGGCTGATTCCCGACGCGCTGGCGGATCTGACGAATCTGGATTTGTCGGTAAACGTGCTCGGCCAGGATCTGGACTGGCCGGTGTTCTGCTCGCCGACGGCGATGTCGCGGCTGTTTCATCATCACGGCGAGAATGCGGTGTGCCGCTCGGCCTGGCGCCATCGCACCATGTACAGTCTGTCGACGATCGCCACCACGAGCATCGAGGAAATCGGCGCGCTGACGCCCGGTCCCAAGTGCTTCCAGTTGTATATTCACAAGGACCGCGGGATGAGTTGGGATTTCATCGAGCGTTGCAAGGAGGCGAATTTTTCGGCCATCTGCCTGACCGTGGATACTCTGGTAGCCGGCAATCGGGAGCGCGACCTGCATACCGGCATGACCACGCCGCCGCGTTTCACCCTGGCGAGCATGCTCAGTTTCTTCATGCACCCTCACTGGAGCCTCAACTATCTGACTGCGAGGAAATTCGAACTCGCCAACGTTTCCGCCAACATAGAAGAGGGGACGAAAAAGCTCATCTCGGTCATCGACTACATAAACAGCCAGTTCGACCGTTCGATCACCTGGAAGGACGCCGAAGAGGCGATCCGGCGTTGGGGCGGACCGTTTGCGATCAAGGGAGTGATGTCGGTGGACGACGCCCGCCGCGCGGTGGATATCGGCGCCAGCGCCATCATGATTTCCAACCACGGCGGCCGCCAGCTCGATGGCGCGACGGCGCCCTTCGATCAGCTCGGACCCATCGTCGATGCCGTGGGCGACCGCATCGAAGTCATTCTCGACGGCGGCGTGCGCCGCGGCACCCACGTATTGAAGGCGCTGGCGATGGGGGCCAAAGCCTGCATGATCGGAAGGGGTTATCTGTACGCGCTCGCCGCAGGAGGCGAACCCGCGGTCGACCGCGCCTTGACCAAATTGCGGGATGAAATCGGCCGCGACATGATCCTGATGGGCTGCAATTCAGTGAAGCGGCTGAATCGCGCGCGGTTGCATTTCGACTAGCGGCGGATCATTTCCTGACCCATCTCCCGTTTTCGTCCTGCACGTAATGGCCTGAGCGGGTTGCCTGCACCGCGCGCTCCCAGGCCACGGCTGCCACCTGTTCGACGGTGATGCCGTTGTCGCGGGCGATCTGTTCGTAACGCCGGCGCCGTTCTTCGTTGACTTCGCGCACCAGATCGCGGACTTCGGCGGCGGCAGTGCCGGTCACGAGGCCGACATAGCCGTCGCGCTGTTCCCCCACCAGCCCCTGATCCTTCGCTTCCTGCAAGGTAACGGCCCAGACTGGCCCCGCCAGAAGCAGTCCGAGCAATGCAAACGTGGTCCATGCAGTCAGTTTTCTCATGAGAGTCTCCCGAATATTGTCTGAAAAATTCCCTCCATGGAGGAATTTTTCATTATCGCCAATCAAAAGCGTGGTTTTGTTTTGCCGCCGGATGCAATGGCTTTCTCCAGCCACGGAGCATAGCTCCGTGTCGTTTCGGCCGCGCTCGAAGCTGTGCTTCGAAAACGCTTGCCTTCACCCATCGAATCCGGCGGCACACCCCTGTGCCGCGGGGAAGCCCCGACTTGATCAGAGCTTGCCTAGAACAGACCGCTGTCTTCACTGAACAGCTCATCGAGTTCTTCTTCCACCCGCACCCTGATCTCATGCTCGATGCGCACGTTGAGATTGATGGTGATCGGTTCCGTTGGCACGGCGACCTGCACGGTGGGCGTACAGCCCGCCAGAACCAGCAGCAACGCGAATGTCCGCATCGGATTCATGTTCGTTTTCCTGTTTCCGGCCGCTTTCGACCCGGCTTGTTCAATACTTGTCGGCATTCTCGCACGATCGCATTAACGCCCGCTGAATGCGTTTGACCCGGCCGGTCTGAAGGTGACAGAATGCGCGCCTCTACTTTGGGGAAACGAGCGATGTTCGATCTGGATGGACTTCGCCAGGCACAGGACATCGTTGCGCGGCACATGCAGCCGACGCCGCAATACCGCTGGCCCGGATTATGCGGTCTCGCGGGCTGCGAGGTCTGGCTGAAGCACGAAAATCACACGCCTATCGGCGCGTTCAAGGTGCGCGGCGGTCTCGTGTTGCTCGATGAATTGCAGCGCGGGCCCGGCCTGCCGCGCAAGATCGTCACCGCGACCAGGGGAAACCACGGACAGAGCATTCCCTATGCCGCTTGTCGCCTCGGAGTGCCGGTCACGGTTTACGCGCCGAAAGGGAATAGCAGAGAGAAAAACGCCGCCATGACGGGCTGGGGCGCGGACCTGATCGAGTTCGGCGACGATTTCGAAGAATCAAGGCTCGAATCGGTGCGCGTCGCCGAGGCGGAAGGCGCGATGATCGTGCCGCCGTTTCATCACGCGCTGGTGCGCGGCGTGGCGACTTACGCCCTGGAACTTTTCGAGGCGGTCGCCGGACTTGAGGTGGTTTACGTGCCCGTCGGCATGGGATCCGGTGTTTGCGGGGCTATCCTGGCGCGCGATCTGCTCGGTCTGAAAACCGAGGTCATCGGCGTGGTGGCGAAAAACGCCGCGGCGATGGCGCGCAGCCTGGAAGCGGGCAGGGTGGTGGCGACCGAAACAGCCAATACCATCGCCGACGGCATGGCCTGCCGCGTGCCGATGGAGGAACCGCTTGAGATCGTGCGCGAGGGCGCGGCTCGATTGGTTGAAGTCAGCGATGAAGAAATCGCCGAGGCCATGCGCATGTTGTACCGCAACACGCACAATCTCGCCGAAGGCGCCGGCGCCGCCGCTTTCGCGGCGCTGATGCAGGAGCGGGAAAGGCAAGCCGGGCGCACGGTGGGCGTGATCCTCACCGGCGGCAACGTCGACGCCGAAGTTTTTCGCAGGGTGCTTGGTGGCCAATGACTTCCTTCGCAAGTACCCAATAATGTCATTCTGCGCGTAGCGAAGTCGCGGAATCTCTTTGGGGATTCTGACAGGTAGTACATGCCATTCCTGGCGCGACTTTAGTGGCTTCGACTACCTCCAGCCTTGCTGCCATCCATGGCAAGTCGTTCGGCTCTCAAGAAGCGCTGCTTCTTGTCGGCTGTGCCGACCGGGCCTCACCCTCGCACGCCCGCTACACCTCGACCGGCGGACGGCGACTCACGCCGTGAGCCCGACGGCCGGAAGTCTAGCGGTGATTCCACCAGGCTATATCTGAGAACGACCGCAGGTCCAGTTCGTGGGTCCATGCGGATCTGTGCTGTTGTGAAATGTGGAAGTACGTTTCCGCCATTTTTTCGGGTAGCAGCAATCCGTCCTTGTGCAGACCGCGTTTTTCGCGGAGTTTTTGGAAAGCCTCTTCTCCCAGCATCTTGCCGAGCGTGTCGGGGGCGTCGACGGCGCCGTCGACCAATATGTGCGCGACGTGTATCCCCTTGGGGGCGTATTCGGCGTTCAGTGTCTGGCAGAGCATGCGGCGGCCGCCCATCGCGGCGGCGTGGGAATGCTGTCCGGCGTTGCCGCGAACCGCGGCCGTCGCGGAGGTGACGAGAAACGTGCCGCTGCCCCGCTGTTCCATGAGAGGGAGCAATACTTTCGCCATTCGAAACAGGGCGAACGTCGCCATTCGCCAGCCCAGTTCGAACGCCTTGTGGCTGGTGTCCGAGAGTGAGCGATTGCCGATCTGCGCGCCCAGGTTGAACAGGACCACTTCGACAGGACCGATCTCTTGCTCGACCCTGACAATGTGTTCCTCGATCATGTTTTCGTCCACGGCATTCAGCCGAAATCCGGTCGCGTCGCCGCCGTCCGCTTGTATCTCTCCGACGAGCTTTCGCAGCCCCGCTTCACCGGTGCGCCGGCACAATACCGCGTGGTAGCCTTCCCCGGCGAATTTCTTCGCGACGCTGCCGCCGATGCCCGCTCCCGCGCCCATCACCAGACAAACCGGTTTCATGCGTTCTCTCCTGCGATAATGACCCCTTTCCCGACAAGGCGTCTTCTATGTTCCTCGGCGACCCAAACGGGTTTGAACGTCCCCGTCGTACCCGCGCCCCAGAGTTTGATTGTCGGTGAATCTTTCATCGCCGGTTCAGTTGTTCTTCGAGAATTCGGGAGATCTCCCGGCCCGCGCGCAAGCTGCGCAGCAATTCCGGAATGTTGTCTACGATGTTCACATTCAGGTTGATCGGCTGATCGGGATTGACGGTGGGATTGGTTCCGGTGATTTCCGTTTGCAGATGCAGCTCGCCGGATTCGTCCAGCCGCACGTAGCTGTTCAAGGTTTCGAAACGGTAGTCGGATAACAGTTTGTTGACGGTTTGCATGCGCGAGTCGCTCGCTGGCTGCCGTGGAGTATAGCGGATCGTTCCGCCCGGTCGGAGGGCTCCGACCAGACCGTCTTCTATGCGTATGCCGTCGGGTTCGATTCGCACGGGCAGATAGCCGCTGACGCGGCCCGTAACCGCCAGATCGTCGTAGTTGGCGAGACCGGTTACCTGGGCGAGGTCCACCTCGCTGAGAACCAGATTCAATGCGGGTGGCGGCTGTCCCGTCTCCAGTTGGTTGCGGTCAAGGCGCAGGAACGGCAAGCTGACCGTTCCACCCAGCAAGGCGGCTTGCAGTTGCCTGATTTCCAGCACACCGCCGGCACTGTCGAAACTGTAATTCCAATGCATGTCTTCCAGCGGCAGGCCCGGATCGACCCGGGCCAGGCTCGCTTCGAGCGGCCCGGCATTGCGCAGGCCGAGGTCCGACCCGAGCTCGAATTCCACATCGGTATCGAGATCGATGAAAGCGGTTTCCGCGACAAATCCGCTCAGGTTCCGGAGTCGCAGCAACATGCCGCCTCCAAGGCTGCCGCCGGTCCACTCGATGCCGCCGGCTCCGGCGATGCTGCCGGACACCACATCGCCTTGCGGCAGATCCAGGGAAAGCAATGACGAGAGCGGATTCTCGCCGCTCAAGCGAAATTCAGGCGCTTCGAGGTCGGCAAAACCCGTATCGTCGTCGAAGCGATGCCACAGTTCGGCGCTCACCCGCGCCGTGGAGGTGGGTGTCCCATCCGAGCCGCCATCCGAGCCGGAAGTGGGTGTCCCATCCGGGTCGGGCGGGTCGGGTGTCCCATCCGGGTCGCCCTCCGGGCCGATGGTCAAGGCGGCTGTCCCGCGCAGGCCGCCGCCGCTCAGTTGCAGTGAGCCCTCAAGACTGGTCTGTGCAAGCCAGGGAAGTTCCAGCGTCCGGGAATTGAAATGGGCCAGGGCATGCCAGCGCCCGACTTCCGCGGTGTCCGCGCGCCAATAGCGAGCGACGATTTGTTCGAGTTGCAAGTCGGCGCGAACCGCGGGCAGACCTTCCATGAGCAGCTCCGGGGCGCTCAAATCCAGGTTCGCTGAAGTGAAGGTGAAATCGGAGTCGGCGAGGGTGAATGCGAATGGACCTGAAACAGCAACCGTGCCTGCGGGAAGGTTCGCGCCCGCGCCGAACAGATTTGCGATTTCCCCAGGCGCAAGGACTGCCTGAAGAGCGCCGTTGATGACATTGCCGGCAACGCTGCCTTGGAATTCGGCTTGCAGACCTTCAGGACCCGCGAGCGAGCCTTCGATGCCATCCGGATCGGGGCTGGCAAATTGCAGCGAAATCCGCCAGGGAAACTCGATGTCCAACTCGATTCGCAAGGGAGTTGCGGTTGCGCGCAATCGGCCCCGGAATTCGGTTTCGCCCACGACCAGACGCAAATCGGCGACTTCCAGGACGTCGACCGGCAATTCATGCAAGGTTTGCAGCACCGCGGCGGCTTCAGGCACGGCCCCACCGCCACTCGCCTCTTGCGCCGGCATGTCCAGACGCAGTTCGGCGATGTCGACCTTTTCCATCCGGGGCAGGGTGAAATCCGCGCTGACGCCATCGACGCCAAGCGACATCCCTTCGTTCGCCAGCGTCAATCCCGCAAGATCGAATCCATCCAGGCGCAATTCGAGTTCATCGAATCGTTGCAATTCGAGATCGAAATTTTCAAGGTATTGTCCGGTCGCCCAATGGACCAGGGGCGTGGCGTAAAACCAGAGCAGGGTGCCGGGAAGCAGGAGCGAGAGCGGCAATAGCAGAAAGATCAGCCGTTTGCCGGTGATTTTCATTTTAGCGGGATGCTCCGGCGGGCGGACCCCCACCAGATTCGTTGCGCGAATCTGACTCCCCCGGTGGGAGAATATGACGTGCGGCGCATGTCTTGATTGCTCCGGATGGGCGGTAACAGGCCGCTTACATGGGTTGGGACATGATCATGGCGTGTTCCATGTCCATCGCCGAACGGCTGCGATTGCGCTCGGACTGCATCAACTCGCCGACCGCGGGGCCTCCCTGGTTGTAGATGCCGCCGCGCAACGCGAACAGCAGATAGTTCATGCTGTCGCTGAGGTTTTCGGTCTTGTTGGTGAAATCCGCGGTCACGGCCGCGATCAATTCTTCCCGGTTGTCGAGATTCGGATACGCCATGATGTCGGTGACGATCGATTCAAGCACGTTCAGATTGTCGAGGATGATCGCCGCTTCCATGGACTGACTGTAGAGATTCGGCGCAATCGCCGGCGCCATCGGCAATTCGACCGGCGCCGGAAACATGGTCATGCCGCCGACCGAGCCCACCTTGTTCCAGAAGCGCTCAAGCGTGGTGGCGACGCCGTCCCGGACATTGCTGTCGACCGATTCGAGCACCACGGCTTCCAGGGCGGCGAGTTGCAGCCACTGGTTCGACCAGAGAAAGCCGCGCAACAGCGGAAAGCCGCTCTGAAAGGCGTTGGCTTGGGGATGCGTGAGCAACAGGCTGACATTCTTCGGCGTACTCGATACCGAATGCATGTCGTCGGTCATGTATTCGGCGACCGCGTCCCGCGCCGCGGCGCGCTTGTCGCCGATCGAATCGTCGACGTAAATGGCGAACAACTGATTTTCGAAGCGGCGACCGCGTTCGATGATTGCCGCGGTGCGGCGGTCGAGCGAAGCGCTGTTCCGGAAAGAAGCGGCGGCCTCGGCGGGATCGTATTTCCGCCGCAATTGCTCCTGCAAGGCGACGCGGACTTCGGTTTCACGTTCACCGTAAGGATTCGCCATGTCCATGGGCATGGCCACTTCCCCGGCGCTGTGGCCGCCCATGGCCATCATTTCCCGCATGGTCATGTTGGCCATCATCTCCAGCTGCATCGCCAATTCCATGCGCGCATCCATGGTTTCCGGGTCGGCGTTGATTTCAGCGATGGCGTCGAGCGCCGCGGCCTGGGTCACGTCGAAGGCGCTGAACAGCTCGGCGAGTTCGGGATAGGCGGCGCGAACGGTTTCGTCGGATTGCGCCTGGGCCGCACCGGCGGCGCCAAGCGCCAGCGCCAAGGCAATTGTCCGACCGAAAATTCTCGTAAAGCTCATGCTTGATTTCCCACTAAATTAGTCTTCGAACGCAGATGCGCAAACTCGAAAATTATAACCACATCCAGCCTCCCCGGTGTGATATTTTGTGACCGCCCCAGACCAAGCCGCTGCCGGCGGGAGGGTTTGCGGCGGGCGTGCGAGGCAGGGTGAGGCCCGGTCGGCGAAGCCGAGTAAGAAGCGAAGCTTCTTAAGGGCCGAACGGCCCGCCATGGATGGCGGGACTGGGGGTGATCGAAGTCGCCAAAGCCGCGCCATGGACGGCATGAACAACCTCGTAGAATCCCCGATGTATTTATGGCGTCCGCCGCACACCCTCCCGCCGCCGGCGGCGACATCGAAGCCTCAATATCCTCACCGCTGGAATAGATAGGAGAATTTGACGAACAACTGGTCACCGTCGCGGCGCAGATCCGTGGTGTTTACCAGTTCCCGTTCGCCCTCGTAATCCACGATCTCGAAATTGCTGCTGTTCGAGTTGTAACCGACGTAGAAGGCTGACCAGGGATTGATCACATAGCGCAACAGCACATCGAAGTTCAGATTGCGCTCGTCTTCCAGTCTGGTCAGAGGCCCGCCCGTGGTTTCCTCGTACTGGGTAATGAAACGCAGCGACCACTCGCGCGTGAACTGGTAGTTCCAGTTGGTGCGCAGGATTTCATTGCTGAAGATGTGGGCGCCCGCGAAATTCCGCACTTCGGTGTAGAGATAGGTGTTGTTGACCCGCAGCCGGTCGGTGGGGCGCCAAAGCGCGTCGGCCGTGACCCGGTTATGGTCGGCCACATAAGGCAGGCTGCCCGGACTTGGGACCAGATTCAGTGTCGTACCCCAACGATAGCTGAGGTCGAATTCCAGCGTATCCAGCGTATTGTTGCCGAACTGCACCATCCAGTCCGCGTAATCGTGATTCTGCGTGGTCGCCAGGCCGGGATAATCTCCGGGCTGCAGAATCTCGTTGTAATCCGTCCAGGTCAGGTTCAGCCAGGTCGTGTCGGTTGCGAACTCGATACTGGGCGCATTCTGGTGAAAAATCTTGGTGCCCCGCATATCTTCGAGGTACACGCTGAACAAGGCGGTTGTCCAACTGTTAAGAGGGACGTTTTCCGGAAAAGCGCTATAGGCCACGTTATTGTGCCAGCCCGACACGTTCGGCAGAAAAAACCTGAACTGGAAGCCGAGATCGGTACGAAAACCCGAACTGGATTCGATGAAATGCGTATGCGAATTCCAGTTGCGTCCGACATGGTTCACCTGGAAATTGCGCTGTACGCCCGTGACGGTCTCGCCGTCGCCGACATAGGGATCCTTTTCGGTGCCTACCAATTGCAACTGCGTAATCCAGTTCTCGGTCAACTTGATGCGGCCGTCGAGGCTGGCGACGCGGTTGTATCCATCGGCGAGTTCACGGTTGCTGACGAGGAATCCATAGCGGTCCTGTTCGCCGACATCGAGAAAGCCTCGCAAGATGGCGATATTCGCTTTTTCGCCGTTAAGCGGATCGGTGTTGCTTCGATTCTGACCGGGGGCGGCGTCATTGATGAGGATACTGCCGAATCCGAAGTTTCCCGAGCGGCCGGTAAAGCGCAGTCCGCCTTCGGGGTCGACGATGCGGCGGGTGAAGATCAGGGTCGAGTCGGTGGCGAAGAAGTCCGCGTTTTCAACGAAGAATGGGCGCCGTTCGGGAAATTGCACTTCGAAGCGCTCATTTACGGTGACCTGGGGTTCGTCCGATTCGATCTGGCTGAAGTCGGGGTTAAAGGTCAAGTCGAGCACCATGCTGTCGTTGAAGACGAACTTGGCGTCAACGCCGAGATCCTGCTCGCTCGTGGTCTCGAAGCCCGGGCCGCCCGCCATGCCTGGATTCAGGGCGTCGACTTCGCGTGCGAACAGAAAGGGAATGATCTGGTAGTTGTTGCCCGGCGACACGTCGCGGATGCCGTTCAGCAGGGCGGTCTGGTTCAGGCGGCCTTCGATATCGATCGTGTAAGCCGGCCAGAAGGACTGCTCGCTGAGACGTGGAATGATGCGCGCGAACTGGACCCGCCAGGTCTGTTCGTCGGTATCGGGAAAACGCAGGCTACGCAGGGGGATGGCCATCTTGACCATGTAGCCCTCGTCGGTGAGTCGGCCTTCGCTGTCCCAGATGGCTTCCAGGGTGGTGTCGAAACCACCCCTGCGCGAGGAGCCTTCGGTCCAGCGGGCGTCCCATTGGATGCCGAGCGGCGTCGAACGGAACGTGAAGGCCGCGCGCTGGTCGTTGAAAGTGTCGACGGTGATCTCCACGGAATCGTCGCCGTCGATGTTCTCGCGCGAGGACATGTTGGCTCGGATGCCCTCGGGCTCGCTGTCGAAGGCGAGAAACACGACATGCAGTTCGGTGCGGTCATAACCGATATAGACCTCGGTGCGCTGGCTGGCGGGGTCGCCGTCGTCGGGTTCGCGCTGAATGAAATCTTCTACCTTGGCCATCGAGCGGGCCAGCGGCGTGGCGGGTTCCATGCCGGCGAAATCTTCCAGCGACGGTACGCCGCCGACTTCGGGGATGATCAGATCGTATTGCGCGAATGCGGCCCGGGCCCAAAGCAACATCAACGGCAGCAGCAGGCCGACACAGAATATCCTTGTAAGGCGACAAATTTCTTTCGTCAAAATCATATCCTCGAAACTCCATTCATTCTTCGTTTTCACTGACTCAATCGAAGCTATCGGCGGCACAGGGATGTGTCGCCGAATTCGATGGCGCAAGCCATTGAATTCGTGAACAAAACAAAACCACGCTTTTATTTTGTCCACGAGAAAAATTCCAAGGTCGGAGGCAAGCGTTTTCGAAGCGCAGCTTCGAGCGCAGCCGGCGCGACGCAGAGCTGTGTTCTGTGGCTGGGCGGAATTTTTCGGAACATCTAGTGCAGGTGGCTTTGATCGACAAAGCCATCCCCGTTGGGCATGGCGATTGCCGTGAGCGTCTCGCTGTTGATGGATTCGTCCTCGCCGAGGATGCCGTTGAGGAACAGCACGTAGGCGGTTACCTGGTATGCCTCTTCGTCGGTAAGGGTCTTGGGCATATCGGCCGGCATGGCCCTGCGGATGAAATCGAACAGGGTGCTGGCATGAGACCAGAAACTGCCCACGGTGCGCAGCGGCGACTCCTCGGACCGCATATCGCCGCCGGCGATGACGGTATTGCCGGAAACGCCTTCGCCATTGACGTTGTGACAGCGAAGGCAATTCAGTTCATATACTTCCCGGCCCTGGCGCGCGGTGCCGGCGCCCGGCGGCATACCGCTGCCGTCGGGCGCGGCGATCAGGTCGAAGCCGCTTAATTGGTCTTCGCTGATCGGCGTTCCCAATTGAATCCGCGCTTCCTGGGAGCCTACCGGCGCGAACCAGCCGGCGAGCAGGAGCAGCGCCAGGACCCTGCCGAATGTTGCGGCGTTTCTAGACGTAGACATTATTGATCGCCCCGCCGTCGTCCACGCCCCAACTCTGGATGCAATTGTTGTGATAGAAGCTGATCGTGCCCCGCGCCGCCAGCACCTCGTCGCGAACGGGCTGCACATTGCCGGCGCTGTCGGTGGCGCGGCTTTGCAGCACCGCCGGACCGCCGGACCATTCCCAGGGAATCGTGAAGCGCGCAAGGGCCTTGGCGCCGGGTTCCGATTGCATCTCGGCTTCGGCCCAGGTGTTGCCACCGTCCGCGCTGACTTCAACCCTTTGAATGGCGCCATGCCCAGACCAGGCGACGCCGGTGACCTGGTAGATTCCGGGCCGGGGCAGGTTCATCTGGCCCGAAGGCGAGGTGATCAGCGACTTGACGCCCATCGGGAAGGTGAATTGCAGGCTGCTGCGATCGGGCATGGTGTCGGTATATTTGCTCGTTTCGTCCCGAAACTGGGCCGGCTCGCGCATCAACTTGAGCTGGGTCAACCACTTGACGCTGATATTGCCTTCCCAGCCGGGGCAGAAAAGACGCACCGGATATCCCTGTCCGGGCCGGATCGGCTCCCCGTTTTGATAAAGCGCGACAAGAACGTCGTCGAGGGCTTTCTCGATGGGAACCGAACGTCCCATGCTGGCGGCGTCGGCGCCCACCGCGGCGACCCAGCGCGCTTCGGGCAGGATGCCGGCTTCGTCGAGCAGGGTCGAAAGCGGGATTCCGGTCCATTCCGCGCAGGACAACAGGCCGTGCAGGCTCTGGGCGGTGCCGTCGGCATTGCCGCCGCGCAACAGGGCGCCGCTGTTGCCGGAACATTCGAGAAAATAGATCCGGCTGACCATCTGGTACTTCAGCAGACTCTCGTAGCTGAAGACCAGCGGCTGGCGCACGAGGCCGTTGATGACAAGCATGTGTCCGGCGGGATCGATGTCGGGAATCCCGGCGTGATGACGCTCGAAATGTAGAGCATTCGGCGTAATCGTGCCTTGCAGGAATTGCAATGGGGAACGCGAAGCGCCGCCGCCCGGATAGATCGGGTCGGGAGTGCCCGCCATGCGCCGCAGATTGCCGGCGAATCGCGATGGCCCGCCATAGGCGCTGGCATTCTCGCCAGGCCTGCGCGACCACTCGGGTATCTGCAGCACAGATCCC
>JANQSV010000211.1 GCA_028279115.1 Pseudomonadales bacterium | reverse complement strand
GCGCAACGGCGCCACGAGCCAAGGGGTGAACGCCCTTCGGCCGCGCCGGCGGTGCGCCATCGCGTCGTTGTGGTCCTTGCCAATACGGCATGGTATTGTCTGCGGGCCACGCCCGGCGCTGACACGCTGCCGGCGCCCTGATGTGGCATGAAACGCATGACACGACACTTAACTGCTTCCGCCGCCCGAAAAGGCGGGTATCTTACACGTTCAACGCTTGGCGAGAAAATTCCATGCTCTGGCTGAAATCCTTTCACATCATCGCCATGGTGTGCTGGTTTGCCGGTCTTTTCTATCTGCCGCGGCTCTTCGTCTATCACGCCATGAGCGAGGACGCGATCAGCCGCGACCGTTTCGTGATCATGGAACGCAAGCTGTACTGGGGTATCGCCACGCCCTCCGCCGCCGCGACGCTGCTGTTCGGTTTCTGGCTGCTGGCAGGCAATATGGACTACTTCCTCGCCTGGTGGTGGATGCGGGTCAAGCTGGCGCTCGTCGTCCTGTTGCTCGTTTATCACGGCATGTGCTGGGTCTACATGAACGCCTTGCGCGACGGCGGCAACGAACGCGGCCATGTCTTTTTCCGCGTATTCAACGAACTGCCGGTCTTTTTGCTGATCGCCATCGTCATTTTGATCGTCGTAAAGCCGGTATTGTGATCCTCATGCGCGCCGGCAAGCCCGTCGTCCTCTGTTTTTCCGGCCTCGATCCCAGTGGCGGGGCCGGCTTGCAAGCCGATGCGGAAACCCTGCTCAGCCTCGGCTGTCATTGCGCTCCGATTGCGGCCGCGCTCACGGTGCAAGACACCGTCAACGCGAGCCGGATGGTTCCCGTAGCCGCCGACCTGATGGCGGAACAGGCGCGTTGCGTATTGGCGGACATGTCGGTTCGCTGTTTCAAGCTGGGTCTGCTTGGCAGCGCCGCGGCAGTGAAGACCGTGTGTGGGATATTGCGCGAACACGCGGATATCCCCGTCGTCATGGACCCGGTCGGCGCCGCCGGCGGCGGTTATGCCTTCGCGGGGTCCGAAACACTCGCGGCGATGCGTGAACTGCTGCTGCCGCTGGCGACGATAGTCACTCCCAACTCGGTGGAACTGACGCAACTGGCGCCGGAGGCGGACACGCCCGACGCGGCGGCCGGGGAGGTGCTGCGCCGGGGCTGCCGCAACGTATTGCTGACCGGCGGCCACGAATCGGGCAAGCACGTGGTCAATCGCTGGTTTCGGGCAATTCATGAAACCACCCGCGAAGCCACTCGGGAAGATACTTGCTTAACCTCGGAATTCCGCTGGCCGAGACTGAATCATGAATTCCATGGCTCGGGCTGCACCCTGGCCAGCGCGGTCGCCGGCAATCTCGCCCTGGGCCGCGGCGATATGGAGAATGCCTTGCGCGAGGCGCAGCAATACACCTGGGAATCTCTCAGGCGGGCCTGGCGCGCCGGGGCCGGCCAGCACCTGCCGGAACGGGGCTTCAGGCGAGAGCCATGAGTTTTTCCGGCATTTATCCGATTACGGACGATGCCTTCATGCGTCGGCCCGATCATGAGGATATCCTGAGCGAAGTCGCGGGGGCCGGCATCGCGATGCTGCAATTCCGCGCCAAACACGGTGACCGGGACGAGGCCCGCAGGCAGGTTGCGCGGCTGCTCGCGATCTGTCGGCGCCACGAGGTGCCGCTCATCGTCAATGACGATGTGGAATTGTGTGCGCAAGGCGGCGCCGACGGCGTTCATCTGGGAAGGACGGATTCCGATATCGCCGGCGCCCGCGCCGCGCTTGGCGCCGGCGCCATTATCGGCGCGACCTGCCACGGCTCGCTGGAACTGGCCCGGTTCGCACAGGTTCAGGGCGCGGACTATGTCGCCTTCGGAAGATTCTTCCCCTCGGTCAGCAAGCCGCAAGCCCCACCCGCCCGGCTCGAGGTTTTGCGTGCGGCGCGCGACACGCTGGACTTGCCTGTTGCGGCCATCGGCGGAATTAATCGCGACAATGCGCGCGAGACGCTCGCCGGCGGCGCGGATCTGCTGGCTGTGATATACGCGGTTTTTGGCGCATCGGACCCCGGCGCTGCAGCGCGGAACCTCGTTCGCATACACGCCGCATTCACCGCAGCCTGAAGTTTCGGGCGACGCATGCGCCGTCCCGCATGCTTTCGAACCGACGCGGCAGAGGCGAGGCATGCCTCGCCCGTGTTCGACTCTTGGCAGCGCCGATCAGAGCACCAGGTGCACGACAACCATCAGCGCGGACATCACCACGACAAAGACGCCCTCGATGACCGCGGCGAAATGACTGTTGCGATGAAACAGTCCCGCCGAAATCAGAATTACCGCCACCACGCTCACGGTTGCGGCGATCATCAGCCATTCGCCGGCGTCCACCATCGCGCCGAGCAACCAGGCCAACAGCAGGGTGCTGACGAACTGCACCGACAGCGCCTTGACCGCGTGCTTGCCGGCATCTTCGGACTCGAGGTCGACTCCGCAGCCTTCTGCCCATCTGGCGCCGAAAACCCGCGGCGAGTACCACAGCCCACCCAACACGAAACTCAGGACCGTCGCGACAATAACGGCCAGCCAACTAACTTCAGTCATAGTTTCTTCTCCCGACAAGTTTACTAGCCGTCCCTGGCGCGAGTTCAGTGGCTTCGCCAACCACCAGCCCCGACATCCCTGTCGGGTCGTTCGTCCGGCCACCGAGCACAGCTCGGTGTCGCTCGGTCTGCGCATGAAGCTGCGCTTCATAAACGCTTGGCCTCGCCCCTCAAGAAGCTGCGCTTCTTGTCGGCTGCGCCGACCGGGCCTCACCCTCGCACGCCCGCAAAACCCTGTTTCTTTCGCTTTGGATGATTGGCGGCATGCG
>JANQSV010000393.1 GCA_028279115.1 Pseudomonadales bacterium | reverse complement strand
AAGGCCCGGGCGTTCGGCGGATTGAGCGGCAATACCTGCCAGTATGTTTGGCCCGCGGCAATCAGGTTGTCCGCAAACCGGTACGCATTCGTACCGAGGTCACCGATGCCGAAGCGCGAAGGCAGCGAGAAAATCGGCAGCAACACGCCACTCGCCCTTGACGTCAGTGGCGTCAACGTCGCCTGATTGTGCAATTCGCACATCCCTGGATGGATTTCATGAAGAAGCCAACCGTGCCCTCGATACGGGACTTTAATTCAGTTCCGTAACTTGCGCCAACCAGATCGGAATATCGTATCGAAGCGTTCGCGTATAGAAACATATTCGTTGCTCAGCTTAGAAAAAGAAATTAATATATTGCAATTCAAGAGAAAGCAACATACAGGCTTCTTTAATGAATACTCTATTAAGTCAACTCAAGAGCCGCAGAATCGAACTGGGACTCAAGCAGCACGATATGTTGCTGCGCATCGGTATATCGCGCCAGCAATATCAGCAACTGGAGTCCAGGGGCAATCCTCGATTGGATACACTGGAACTTGTCGCCAAAGGACTCAAAAGCAAAGTCATGCTGATTCCCGAGGAAAAGCTGGACACGGTACATGCCGTGCTTGAAGGCTCGCACGTGGATGACACGGGCGCCGACCGAATCCGGCAATCTCCTTCGGCAAATAAATCAAACGACCGGCACGTCCTGTCCGACGACCCATGGCGGAACGTGTTAGGTGATGACTGATGAAGAACAATGACGGAAAAACGGTCAGCGTCCTCTGGCTGAGTCTTCACGATCGGTTGGTAGGATACTTGGCGAGATTCGAAAACGGCCGGAACCTGTTCCATTTCGCCGATGACTTCAGAAGAGATCCGAGCCGTCCGACTTTCAGCCTTATCACACACGCGGGATTTGCGCGTTCCGACGAAGTTATGGCCGAACCTTGGGCACGGAATCAAAAACTCCATCCCACGCTATCCAATCTGCTACCGGAAGGTCCCCTGAGAGAACTGATCGCACAGCGGCTGAAAGTCCACATCGATGATGAGTTCCGCCTGCTGGCACATCTAGGCAAGGACTTGCCGGGCGCCCTGGTTGTTGAACCGATGGACCCCGACGACGTTCCTCCAGGTATCTTGAAAAGGCTCGGCAATGCGAAAGCGGAATGGTTCGAATCAGGCGGAATAGGGAACCAGCATTCACTGGCTGGCGTTCAGATGAAATTTTCCATGAGCGAGGAAAAAGACGGCCGCTTCGGCTTGTATGGAGGCGACGATTTGGGAGGCTGGATTATAAAAACGCCTTCCGCGAGACACAGGAACGTGCCTCTCAACGAGTTCACGGCCATGAGCTTGGCAGCCATGGCAGGGATAGACATTCCTGAATTCAACCTGGTCGAAGTGAGCAAGCTCAAGCACTTGCCACAGATAAACCTTCCGGATGAGAAATTTGCTTTCGCTATCAAGCGATTTGATCGAAGAGGTAACGAACGCATTCACATGGAAGACTTCGCTCAAGTCCTGGTGAAGTATCCTCATGAAAAGTACCATTCTGCCAACTATGAGCGGATCGGCAAAATAGTTTATGAGTATTCCGGTGATGGCTTGGCCGACGCGCAGCAATTAGCCCGCCGATTGCTGGTAAACATCCTGCTCGCAAACGGGGATGCCCATCTCAAGAACTGGAGCCTGTATTACCCGAATCAGATCACACCGAGACTATCACCCTCGTACGACATCGTGACAACCAAGGCTTATTTCGAAGATGAAAAGACCTTTGCCCTGAATCTTGGCAAAACGAAGAAGTGGTATGAGACCGGACTTGCCACTTTCGAGCGCTGGGCAGAAAAGTCCGGCATTCCTTGGCGCGCGATCAAACCGCACCTGGACGACACCATGGAAAAGGCGCGGACATTGTGGCCGGACGCGCTGGATAACCTGCCGATGGACATGGACCAGAAAACCGCATTAAGAGACCATTGGTCCAGGCTTGAATGCGAGTTCCGTATCAAGACGGAACACCGGGCCGGAGGATATTCATGAAACTCGCTGAATTTGCCATTGCGCTGGGCGTAGCCGTATCGGTTCAAGCGCATTGGGTATTTGTCAATGCGAAATTGGCCCGCTCTTGATCAAGCAATGGGAACGCTCGAAATCCATTGCCAGATTCTTGCATTCCTCGTTGGTAACCGCAGGGTAGATAACGCGAACACGTTCAATCTGCTCCCGAATCATCGTTGAAGTTGGTCGCCGTTGTGCCAGCAAAGCGCCAACCATAATGCGGAGATCCTCCAACTCACTTTTCATACCTGACTTCCTCCATCAATTTCCCGGATTAACTCGTCCGATGGTTCCCAGTGTAAAAAATTAGGCTATTTCGCACCCTTTTCGGATGCCGCGGCGGGAATCATGTCTTCGATGCACTTGAGCACTACCTTGGCGCGTTGTTCGAGTTCCTCGTCGGATGCGCTGCTGACCGGATGATCGATTACGGCGAACGGGTAGTCCGGCAGTCCCAGCACTCTCGCCATTAACTCCGCCGCCGAAACGAATCGCGTCGTCATCACCGCGACCGCCGGGGTTTGCGCCAATTCGGCGCTGACCGCGTCATGCAGACTGCACGACGAACAACTGCCTCAGTCGCCGAG
>JANQSV010000194.1 GCA_028279115.1 Pseudomonadales bacterium | reverse complement strand
CCGCAAGCTCATACAGCCGCAGGAGACTCCGGCGGTGATTGGACGCATTCGCGGCATCCTGGCGGAGAAGGCGCCGGCGGAAGTTCTCGTCATGGCCGGCGGCGTCGGTTATGAAATCCGGATTCCCCTGAGTGCGTTCGAGCAATTGCCCGAAATCGGCGGCGAAATCGAATTGCACACCCATCTTGCCGTGCGCGAAGACGCCCAGGTACTGTTCGGTTTCCCGAACGCGCGGGACAAACAGGCATTCAGGCATCTGATCAGGGTAAACGGCGTCGGGCCGAGCATGGCCCTGGCCCTGCTTTCCGGCATGAGCGCCGGAGAACTCGTCGCGGCCGTGCAAGGCGGCGATGTTTCCCGGTTGAGCGGCGTACCAGGAATCGGCCGAAAAACCGCGGAACGGATAGTCGTCGAATTGCGCGACAGGCTCGATGACGACAGCAGAATCCAACTGCCTTGCGAAACCGGGCCTGTGGTCGCGGTCAGCGGCCGGGAAGCCGAAGACGCCCTCGTCAGCCTCGGCTACAAGCAACAGCAGGCGGCAAGATTGATCGCCCGCGTAAGGCGCGCCCATCCGGGCGTCGCCAATACCGAGGAGCTGATCCGTCTTGCGCTGAAAAGCATGGCGCCGGGAGCGGGGGGTGGTTCATGACGGAGCAGCGAATCATCGCTCCGGAGGTGACCGGACCCGAAGACAGCCTGGAATCATTGCGGCCGCTGCGCTTGCGGGAATACATCGGCCAGCGGCAAGTCAGGGAACAAATGGAAATCTTCATAGGCGCCGCCCGCAAGCGCGCGGAATCCCTTGACCATACCCTGATCTTCGGCCCACCCGGTCTCGGCAAGACCACGCTGGCGCGCATCGTCGCCAACGAAATGGGGGTTTCCATCCGCAGCACGGCGGGCCCGGTGCTGGAAAAATCCGGCGATCTGGCCGCGGTCCTGACCAATCTGGGCGAAGGCGACGTGCTTTTCATCGACGAGATTCATCGCCTGCGGCCGGCGATCGAGGAAATCCTCTATCCGGCGATGGAGGACAATCAACTCGATATCATGATCGGCGAAGGACCGGCGGCGCGCTCGATCAAACTGGATTTGCCTCCATTCACTCTGATCGGAGCGACCACCCGCGCCGGGCTGCTCACTTCGCCGCTGCGCGACCGTTTCGGCATCGTGCAGCGGCTCGAATTCTACAGCGTCGACGAACTGGCGCGGATCGTCACGCGCTCCGCGGCCATCCTCGGCACCGAAATCAGCAAGGAAGGCGCAAGTGAAATCGCGCGCCGTTCCCGCGGCACGCCGCGCGTCGCCAATCGGCTGTTGCGGCGGGTGCGCGATTTTTCCGAGATGAAGGAAGACGGCAGGATCGGTCGCGGGTCTGCGGAGAGGGCGCTCGACATGTTGCATATCGACGGCAACGGCTGCGATCACATGGATCGGCGGCTGCTGCGCGCCATGATTGAAAAATTCTCCGGCGGCCCGGTAGGCGTCGACAATCTCGCGGCGGCCATCGGGGAGGAGCGTGATACCATTGAAGACATCCTGGAGCCCTTCCTGATCCAGCAGGGTTTCATCATGCGCACGCCGCGCGGACGAGTGGCGACGCAACATGCCTATCGCTATTTCGGCCTGCCCGAGCAAACTGCCGCGGACGATCTGTTCGGCTCCGGATGAAGCGCCGCCACGGGAAGTGAATTGCCCTTTTTGCGACAGGTTTCGGAAGCATCTGCCAGTTTCGGGTCAGGGAATGGTCAGCATTCCGCGGTGCAATCAATGCAGACCAAACTGTTTCGCCGCGCTGCCGGGAATGTGATCGGCGAACATGGGGACAGCGGCGCCGCGCGCCACGCCTTGGAGTGAACGGAATGGATGAACGACTAGGGCCAATGCAACTGGTCTTCGGCGCCAGCGTCGAAGTACAGATCGTCATCTTTATTCTGATCGCGCTGTCGATCACTTCTTGGTGCGTGATCGTGCAGCGCTACCTGGTGCTCGCGGCCGCCGAGAAAAGCGTGCTCAATTTCGAGGAACGCTTCTGGTCGGGAATTGATCTCGGCCTGTTGTACAAGGAAGGCAGCCAGATGCGGGAAGATGGCGCGCCCATGGTCGGCATGGAGAATATCTTCCGGGTCGGATTCAAGGAGTTCATGCGTTTGCGGCAGCAAGGCAATGTCGACGGGGAAGCGGTCATGGAAGGCGCCCAGCGCGCCATGCGGGTCGCGTATTCGCGGGAAGAGGGAAAACTCGAACGGCACCTGGCCTTTCTGGCGACGGTGGGTTCCGTATCTCCCTATATCGGCCTGTTCGGGACCGTGATCGGCATCATGAACGCCTTCATCGGGCTCGCCAGCCAGACCCAGGCTACCTTGCAGGTGGTGGCGCCG
>JANQSV010000188.1 GCA_028279115.1 Pseudomonadales bacterium | reverse complement strand
AGTGCCGAGAGCGATGACCGCATCGATGTCCTGCCGCCGCGCCAGGGTTTGAACCGCGAGCGGCAGTTCCCATGCCCCGGGAACCTGAACGATGCTGATGCGGTCGCGTTCCACGCCTTGGGCGGTCAGAGCTTCGAGGGCGCCGTCGAGCAGCCGCTCGACGATGAAGCTGTTGAAGCGGCTCATGGCGATGGCGTAACGCGCATTGCCGGGCCGCAATTCTCCCTTGAGTATCGAACTCGCGCTCACTTGCCGTTGGCCCCGTTACTCGGCTTTTTGAAGCGTACGAATTCCTCTACTTCAAGATCGAAGCCGGAGATGGCGTTGTAACGCGCGGGGTAACTGAGCAGCCGCATCTTGCCGACGCCGAGATCGCGCAGAATCTGCGCTCCCGTGCCGATCATGAGATCGCTGCGCAATTCCGCGCCGGCGTTGCGGCGGCGGCCCGCGGCGAGCGCCGCGGCCATGGCCTGGTCGACACCCTGCCCGTAGTCGTCTCCGGACAGCAGGACAGCGGCGCCCTTGCCTTCCTCGCTGATCCGCTCGAGCGCGCTGCCGAAGGACCAGCTTGTGTGCTCGCCGCTGAGCACTTCGCAGACATCGCGCAGCGGATTGGGAATATGCACGCGCACCAGGGTCGGCTCTTCCGGGGAGATCTTGCCCAGGGTGAAGACCAGATGCGTGCTGCCGCTGATCGAATCGAGATAGGTATGCACCTCGAATTCGCCATGGCGGGTCTGAAGGCGATTGCTTGCCGCGCGGGTCACGGTATGTTCGTTCGCCAGCCGGTAGTGGATGAGGTCGGCGATCGTGCCGATCTTGAGCTCGTGCTCCCTGGCGAACGCTTCGAGATCGCCGCGGCGCGCCATGCTGCCGTCCTCGTTCATGATTTCTACGATGACCGCCGCGGGCGCATATCCCGCCAGCCGCGCCAGATCGCAGCCGGCTTCAGTATGCCCCGCCCGCCGCAGCACGCCGCCGGGCTGGGAAATGATCGGAAATACATGACCCGGCTGGATGATGTCCTCGGGGCGCGAGTCGGCGGCCGCCGCGTCCTGGTTCGTGCGCGCCCGGTCGGCGGCGGAAATGCCCGTGGAAACGCCGCTCGCGGCTTCGATGGAGACGGTGAAACTGGTCTTGTGCCGGGTGCGATTGTCGTTGACCATCAGCGGCAGCTTGAGGAACTCGCAACGTTCACCGGTCAAGGTCAGGCAGATCAGGCCGCGGGCGTTCCTGGCCATGAAATTGATGTCTTGCGGGCGCACGCGTTCGGCCGCGAGCACGAGATCGCCTTCGTTCTCGCGTTCCTCGTCGTCCATGATGACGACCATTCTGCCCTGGCGGATTTCGTCGATCAGTTCCGCCGTCGTATTCAGCTTCATCTTCTTATCCATTCCGAACGCTCCGGAAATATTCCCCTTTGGGGGGGTCGAATCTGCGAAGCGGCTTCGATGGGGGCTTCCCGCGACCGGCTGACCCCCACCAAAACCGCTGCGCGGTTTTGACTCCCCCAGAGGGGGGGTCAGGCGCCGCCCTGTTGCAATCGTTCGATATAGCGCGCCACGAGGTCCACTTCCAGGTTGACCTGCTGCCCTTCCCGGTATTGGCCGATGATCGTCTCCGCCCGGGTGTGGGGAATGATATTCACGCCGAAATCCGTTCCGTCCACTTCGTTTACCGTCAGGCTCGCGCCGTCGATGCAGATACAGCCCTTGCGCGCGATGTATCTGGCGAGCTCGGCCGGCGCCCGCAAGCTCAGCCGCAGGCTGTCGCCGTCGCTTTCCCGCCGCAGCAGCGCGCCGATGCCGTCCACGTGCCCGCTGACCAGATGTCCGCCAAGCCGATCGCCGAGACACATGGCCTTCTCCAGGTTTACCCGCAGCCCCGGTTCCAGCGAGCCCAGCGTGGTGCAACGCAAGGTCTCGTTGGAAACGTCGGCGCTGAAGCCGTCGGCTTCCAGTTCCACCACGGTCAGGCAGCAGCCGTTGACGGCGATGCTGTCGCCGATGGCCACATCGCTTAGATCGAGCGTTTCCGCCGCGATCCGCAGGCGGCAGTCGCCGCCCCGAGCGCTGCGTTCGAGCAAGGTTCCCACGGCCGCGACGATTCCGGTAAACATGCCGATGTCCTCAACCCGCCGCAGACCGGGCGATAATCTTGAGTCCGCCGCCGATGGCGCTGACTTCGACGATCTTGAGCGCCTCGGCTTGCGTCAGGGAATCGGGGCCGTCGAATTCCAGCAGGGGTCTTGCGTTGCTGCCGAGCAATCGGGCGCCCAGATAGATGACCAATTCGTCAACCAGGCCTGCCGTTACCAATGCCCCGCCCAATATCGGCCCGGCTTCGACCAGGATTTCGTTGCATTCGAATCTCGTGGCGAGGCAGTCTAGCACGAATTCGAGGTCCACCCTTGCCTGCCGCGCCGGAGCGGTTATCAGCTCTACGTTCTCCGGGTAGTCTCCAGCGGCGCCCCGATCCCGCAAACTGAAGATCTTCACGTCGCCCTTGAGCGACAGCGTCTTCGCCCCCGCCGGAGTGCGCAACTTGCTGTCGAGAATCACCCGTGGCGGCTGACCCGCTTCGGTCAGCCTCGCTTCAACCAACTCCCGCCCGCCGCCCGTCAGCGCATTGGGACGGACGTTCAGGGCCGGATCGTCGGCGAGGATGGTGTTGACACCGGTAACGATGGCGCAACTGCCCGCGCGCAGCAGTTGCGCGTCGGCGCGCGCTTCGGCGCCAGTTATCCATTTGCTCTGGCCGTTCGCCAGCGCCGTTCCGCCGTCGAGGCTCATGGCGAGTTTGCAGCGCACGAAAGGCCTGCCGAGTTCCATGCGCCGGAGAAAGCCCTTGTTGAGTTCCACCGCCTCGCCGGCGAAATCCTGGAATCTGAATACCTCGATGCCGGCCGCTTCCAGTTGCGGGACGCCGGAGACTTGCGGATTGGGATCGAGCCCGGCGACTACCACCCGCCTGACTCCGGCTTCGATCAGCGCCCTGGCGCAAGACCCGGTGCGGCCTTCGTGCGAACAGGGTTCGAGGGTAACGAACAGCGTTGCCCCGGCGCCGCCTTCGGGATCCGCGGCCAGCGCCGCGACCTCGGCGTGCTCGCGGCCGGCCCCGGCATGAAATCCTTCGCCCGCGCGGCGACCGTCCCGCACGATCACGCAACCCACGCGGGGATTGGGCGCGCATGACAGCACCGAGCGCGCGAGTTCGAACGCCCGCCGCATGTGCGCCGGCCATTCCGCTGAAGAGCCGGTGCAATCCGCTTGGGTGATGACCCGCATATGCCGCTGTCTCCGGTTGGGTTGTGCATGCCATCCCTGGCGCGAGTCCGGTGGCTTCGACTGACCCCAGTCTCGCCGGCCCAGCCACCGAGCATAGCTCGGTTTCGCCCGGGACTGCGCACGAAGCTGCGCTTCGTAAACGCGTGCCCTCGCCCGTGGCGGGCGGTTCGGGCTTCCATAAGCTGCGCTTGTGGTCGGCTGCGCCGACCAGCCCTCACCCTTTGG
>JANQSV010000388.1 GCA_028279115.1 Pseudomonadales bacterium | reverse complement strand
GTTCCTCCGCTTGGCCTGCCGGAGCCGTGACTGGAACGATTACTGGGAAGAAACAGAACGACCGCCACAACTCCGGGCGGCCGGTGAAGAATTAATCAGAATTCTTCCGGCAGCCCTCGTGAGGAAACAGCCAGAAGTAAAAATACGCTCTGCTCATGGGCGGCAATCTTGCACCCAACATCGACAGATGTCAACGTGCGATCGAATTCATCGCGCCCGCATTCCAGAATCCGCCCCATGCTGCTAAGCTTGAGCGCCATCGGAAAGCAACAGAGAGCACCGGATCATGGCAATTCCGCATCGTATTTTGACCAGGGAATACGGCGCGGCGAACCGATCGCGGAAACCATCGCCCGCATGAGTTCGCTGCCGCTCGACGATCATCCCCGCGAAAGCTGGATCTACGCTTACAGCACCGACGTCCTCGACGGCGAACGAGCGATAGCGGGAGAAGCATGCCCGCCCCTACCGTTCATATCCCCAAGGTGAGCTGATAGAAATGCCTGAACAGCCGAAAATGTTCCTGCGGGCGCTGTTCCCCACCTTCCTGCACGAAGCCTGGTATCCCGGCTTCGCAACCGAAAAGGAACAATTGATCCGGCGCATCCGCGAAATCCGCGAGGAAGACCAGGCGGGCCGGGAATATTCCGCCCAGCATTATCCCTATGGCTTCACCTCCTTCCGCAGCCGCGACCGGCTCTACACCGACCCGGCTTTCCGCAAGCTCGTCGATTTCATGTTCCAGGTCGCCTACGACTATGGCCACAAGCAATACTGGGACCTGGAGAACTTCGAACTGGCGATGACCCAACTCTGGTGCAACATCAATTCGCGCTACAACTACCATCGCGACCATGTGCACCCCTACTCCCAGGTCAGCGGCGTGTTCTATATCCAATGCGAAAGCGGCGCCGCGCCGATCAGCCTGAAGGATCCGCGCCCCGCGCGCTGGATGGTGCCCGCCCCGCTGCGCGAGAACCGGGCCGAAAACACGCTGATCACGACGCTGCCCCCGGAAGAAGGCAAGTTGCTGATGTTTCCCGCCTGGCTCGATCATGGCGTGTCGCAGCACCACGCCGAAGCCGAGCGCATCAGCATATCCTACAATTTCGAATTGCGGCAGAAAAGCACAACTTGATCTGATCCCCCAGCAAGACGGGTTGCGAAATCGGCCACTTTACCTGTTCTCTGAAAATTCACCCGAATGGATTGCAATTTGCAGCCAAAGTAGCTACTTTAGCCCTTATGAAACAGATGGCGGCCAGAGAAGCGAAGAATCGATTCGGCGTCTTGCTCGATGCCGCGCAAAGCTCGCCTGTGCGCGTGACAAAACAAGGCAGAGCGGTTGGGATCTTGATGTCGATTCAGCACTATGAGCGGCTTCGGGGCGCCGCCTGGGAGCGGCTTTCCAAAACCATGAACGCCATGAGCGCGCAAGCCTCGGCTGGCGGCTTGACGAAGGAAAAGCTTGCGCAGTTGCTTTCGGATGAAAGCTGAACGCGTCGTAGTCGACACCAACGTCCTGATCAGCGCCTCACTCAATGCCCCTGGCGCTCCGCGAAAGCTGATCGAAACTATTTTGTCTGAACGGAATGGCGTCCTGCTGTTTTCCGACGAAACGTTTACCGAGTTGGAAAGTCGTTTCAGTCACCGGAAATTCGACAAGTATGTCGGCCGGGAACTCAGAATGCTGTTCCAGGCACAACTGGAAGCGGTAGCGGAGTGGGTCGCGATTGCCGGCGCAAAACTCGGTTGCCGCGACCCCCACGACGACAAGTTCCTCGAAACGGCATTGATGGGAGAGGCCGATTGCCTGATTACGGGTGACCAGGATTTACTGGTCATGTCGCCTTTTCATGATATTCCGATACTGACGCCGGCAGCTTGTCTGACGCAACTGGAACAGGGTTGATGGGTGTCCCATAGATCGCCCCCACAGATCGCAATTTCGAATTGCGGCAGAAAAACCCCGGCGGATCGTAGTGCCGAACTATTTTTCCCGGAAACGAGGCGTTTCGATGGCGCGCGGCTATATTCAATGCCGGAAAAGGGGGCGCATGGTGGCGGATGGCCACCGTAGCCGTCATTCACGCCATTTGGGGAGGGGAAAATGAGCGCAATACTTGACACGCTGGCCGCGAGCAGGAAACTGGAGGAATCGGGAATGCCCGAACCGCAAGCCGACGCCGTTGTCGAAGTCGTGAAGGACGCCATGAACGATCTGGTAACGAAAGAACACTTGACCGCCGTCAAAGTTGCAATTGCCAACTCGAAGCCCGGAGCTTGGATGAAATGTCGACTTCACCGAATATCCGAGAGATCAAACTCGTTCCCGCCGGAAATTCCAAAGGCATAAGAATACCGAAGCAGTTGCGCCGGAAGTACGGCTGGGGCGAGTCTGTACGCGGAACTTTGAATTGACAACACACCAAAGCCACAAGCAGAAACGGCGGTGAGGCAGTTCACCGCCGTTTCGTTTTCCGATCGTCTTGCGGCGGATCAGAAGTTCCAGCGCATCCGGGCGTAGATGCGGCGTCCGCGCGGGTCGAATACGTTGCCGTCGTATTTCAGGCTGCTCTCTTCCCGGTATGGCAGTTGCTCGTCAAACAAGTCGAGCACACCGACTGTGAAGTTCGTCAAACCCCAGGCGCTGTTGCTCCAGGCATGGCTGTAACGGAATTGCACGTCCCAGGTCTGGTAGCTGTCGACCTTGCGCCGCAAGAGTGAGCGCACGAAATCGTTGCCGTTCTCGTAAGCCGCGCTGTAGGCCAGATCCTGATACGAGCCGATATGCCGGTTGATTACCGTGACGCCGTAGTTGTCGCGCTGCCAACTGAAGGTGATATTGCCTTTGTTGTCGGGCAGGGAACGCACGAGCAACTCGTCACCCGTGGTGCCGGCTGCATCGAAGATGCCGGTGTTCAACAGTCCCCGCTCGGTGCCGGGCACGCCGATCAGCTTGTATTGGCGCACATGGGTGTAATCGGAACTGACGCGGAACCGGCCCAGATCGTTGGCCCAGTTGTACGCGATCTTGACGTCGGCGCCATCGGCTTCGATACGGCCGGAGTTGACCGCGCGCAAGGTCAGCGTGATCAGGTTGGCCGTCTCCGAGCCGGTTGCCCGCTGAATGCCGTTGATGACGTATTCGCGCGGATCCAGAACGCAATTCAAGCGCTCTTCCGAATCGCGGCCGAACTCGGCTTCCAGCGCGTTCGGGTCGCATGGCACGTTGATTTGCGGCGAATCGAGCGAGATCGAATCGTTGAGAATGTACTTGCCCGTGTCGCCGCGCACTTGCAGAAATCTCTCGATTTCAGGCTGGATCGCAAGATTGGGAGATTCAGGCAATACCCGGTCTTCCACTTCGAAGCGCCAGAAGTCCATCTGAACGCTCAGCCCGTCGAGCGCGCCGCTTGGAGTCCAGATGAATCCCGCGCTGTAGGTGTCGGCTGATTCGTTGCCCACATTCGGCGCCGGTCCTCCCAAGGTAAAGGTCTGCTCCCATTCCGCGTTTTCGATGGTCGGTTCGTCCAGACCGGCGCGCACCCGCTGGGCCGCGAACGGATCGCGGAACTCCACGCTGCTCGCTTCCAGCCCTTCTTCGATGATACCGATGTTCGGGGCGCGGAAAGATCGCGAGTACGACCCCCGAAGCAGCAATTCGTCCACAGGGCGCCAACTGATCGCCAGCTTGGGAGATACCTGCGAGCCGATATTGCCGCCATAGTCCTCCCAACGCGCCGCAATCTGCGTTTCAACATTTTCGGCGAATGGCAACGACAACTCGCCGAACACCGCCTGCGTGGTGCGGGTATTGTTGTAGTTGAAAATGCACTGGGAACATTCCAGATTGTTCGAAACGTAATGGAACTCGTTCGGCGCGCCGTTCGCGTCGTAACCCAGAATCGCGTTGGGGTTGCCGGGATCGTTGATCTCCGGCGCGATGGACTTGGCGTTGCGTTCGCGATATTGGGCGCCCGCCGCGAATGCCGCCTCGCCGCCGGCCATGTCGAACAGGCCGCCGCTGACGACCGCGTCGAAAACCTGAAGCTTGTTGCGCTTGTCCGCCCGCAATACCGTCAGGTTCATCCAGTCCATCAATTCCGGACTGTTGGCCAGATTCGGATTCGTGAACTGGGTGAGAAACGGATTGTAGAACATGCAGCCGCCCTGGCCGTGATTGTTGCTCGTCAACGCTTGGGACAGCGCCTCGCGGGTGGTGAACACATAGCCGGGGAAGAAAGTCTGGGTCAGCGCGTCGTAGTAATACACCCAGGCGTTGTCGAATGCGCCGGGGGCGAACTGCACCGGGGTGGGAGCGCCGAAGAAGCCTCCCGTGTGTCCGAAATCAAAGTCGGACACGCCATTGGGCGTACAATTGGGGCCGCCCAGTCCATTTGCCGCCAATTCGGCGCGCTCCCGATGGAACGTCTGGTACGATTGCTCGTTGCTCGTGCTCGACCAGGAATAGCTGACGTCGTAGTTCCAGTCTCTGTCGTTCACCTGGAAATCGCCGCGCAATCCCGTTTGCACCAGGGATTCGGCGGTATTGGTGAAATTTGAGCGAACGCCGTCTCGCGGGAGATTGTCCCGGACAAGGCCTCCGAACATCACGTTTATGCCGCCGTTCTGCAAAGCCACGGGGTTGTTCGGCATATCCGCCATCGTGGGTCGTTCAAGACCGATGCGCGGAGCGAAGTAACCGAGTTCCAGAGTATGGCCAATGGCGGCGCCTCCAAGCTGGGGGTTGCCGATGTGGGAACCCGGAGGCGCGAGAAACATCGTGGGCCCGCGTGAGGAACTGGAGCCGCCGGTATTGTTGATGCCGTCGCCTTCGAGATGGATTTCATTCTCCATGTGATTGGCGAAAACATAGAATTCGGCGGATTCGCTGAAGCTGTGGTCGAAGGACGCCGAGAAACTGTTGCGCTTGGTGTCCCGGGCTATGAAATTGAATCTGGTGACGTCTTCCCAGCAAGTGCCGACCCGTTCACCGCGATTTTCCCGCAATCTGCCGATCTGGAACGGGATGCCGGAGTTGCCTTGCAAGGTCTCGCAAAGAGGATCGGCGAAAATGGGATTGGGCAGGCCGCCTTCGGCAACGTTCTGCCCGATGATGTCGGGCCTGAAATACGCCGGGTTCAAGTTCGCGCCAAAAGCGGGAGAGGCGGCGACAGTACCATCGGTCAGGGAGAACATCGGCGCGAGAAACTCGGAATTTTCATCGATGAAGTTGCCGTGTTCAACCGCGACCTTGTCGCGCTCGAAAACTTCCGCGGCGAGAACCAGATGCGTGTCGCCGCTGTCGCTGGCCCAGCCCCAGATGCCGCTGACGGTCTTGTCGAAGGCGTTGCCTGCGGCTTCCACTCCCTGGATGTCGCCATAAAGTTCGATGCCTTCGAAATCGGTGCGCATGATGATGTTGACCACGCCGGCCACCGCGTCCGCACCGTAAAGCGCCGAACCGCCGTCGGTCAGTACTTCGATGCGGTCGGTCATCACCACCGGAATCGCGTTGATATTGACGAACTCGCCGCCCGACCGCGTCGTGCCGGCCGTGGGCGCCACGCGCTTGCCGTTGATCAACGTCAAGGTGGAGTTCTCGCCGAGGTTGCGCAAATTGACCTGGGCGGTGCCGTCAACCTGGCCGGTGAGATCGTTCTCGCCCGATCCCGGGTTGGCGAAAGAACCGGAATTCACTTCCAGGTTTCTTATCACATCCCAGATGATCGCCGCGCCTTGCGCTTCAATGCTGTTGCGGTCGATCAGTTGCACCGGCGAAGGCGCATCCAGCGGCGTGCCGCGAATGAACGACCCGGTGACGATCACTTGCTCGATTTCTTCCTGCTCTTGCGCGGCAACCGACATCGACACACTTGCCAACACGGCTGCCGTGATTGCCTTGCGCGTACCTGGAAACTTGCGATACATTTTTTTATCCTCCCTTGGAGAATTTCAGCTTCGTTGTTTAGCCGATCAACAGACGACCGGCGCATTTTGATCGGAGAGGCCAACTTGCCGCCGAATTCACTCAGAAAGCCAGTCTACTGAATTTTTCTTCGAGATAAAGAGATTTGTTTTGCCAACATTCCGATTTTCTCAAAAGTGTTACTGATCTTCCCAAGTTGTGAATGAACTCCTGAAATCGAAACGAATTTGAAACAGTGTGTAATCTTGCTGGCAAGCCGGCGGGCGCGGAATTAACCTTGCCGTCCTGAATCGGTTTTCACGGCCGGTCTGGTTTCCCGAACCGGATTGCGGTTCCGGAAGGAGAACAATCAATGAAAAATTTGCTGCTTTGCCTGCTCGCGCTGGCGTTTGCAACGCCGGCGCTCGGGCAACTGGCCACGCCCAATTCCGCCGGGCTCGCCTATGGACATGTCCACCTCAACGTCTCGGACATCGAGTTGCACAAGCGGATCTGGGTGGAACATTTCGGCGGCGTGGTGGTGGAGAAAGGCCCGCTGACCGCGGTGCGACTGCCCAACATGCTGGTCGCCCTGACCAGTCGCGAACCTGCGATGGGTTCCCGTGAAACCGTCATGGATCATTTCGGTTTCAAGGTCCGCGATATCGAACGATTCCTGGAAAAGTGGAGCGTGGCCGGATATGAAGTCGGACGCGTCTTTACCGGCGCGGAAGGACAGACCAACACCTATGTCATGCTGCCTGACGATATCTATGTGGAATTGCAGGAAGACCAGAGTTTGCATGTGGAGGTCATGGGTTATCACGTGCATTTCATCACGCCGGACCATGAAGATCTGTTGAAGTGGTATACCGAGATATTCGATCTGGAAATCCGCCCGCGCGGTTCGATCGCCACGACCACGAATGCCCCCGGAATGAATCTGAGCTTCGGCGCCACCGACCAGGAACGCGCGGGAACCCGGGGTGCGGCGATCGATCATATCGGGTTCGAACTCGAAGACCTCGAAGCCTTTTGCCGTAAACTCGAAGCCAAGGGGATCGAGTTCGATGTCCCCTACCGCGAAATCCCGGCCATCGAACTCAAGATCGCCTTCATTACCGACCCCGCCGGCGTCCGCATCGAACTGACCGAAGGCTACGACGAGTATTGATGTTGGCTTTGGCGGGTTCCACCCCCACCAAAATCGCTGCGCGATTTTGACTCCCCTTATCCTCCCGGATGTTTGAGGCGAGCCGGATTTGGCCAAGTGGGCATAAGCCGGGAACTCCTGATCGGTAGTTCAGCCAGCCAATACGAGCGCACCGCATTGTGGGCAGAAGAAATCCACGAACAATTCACAGACATTCACCACGGACTGATCTGGACCTCCAATCTGTGCGACCCGGACGATGCGATGTTGTTTTTTGGCGACCGAGTCGACGCCGCAGATTTTGAAATCGTGGCCGTGCGCGAAGGAACCGACGGATCGTTCATACGAGACGCAAGGAAAGCTGGCAGGCAGGCCGGAATTCGGATCGCGCTGTAAGCCTGGACCGCCCCACCCGACTTCAGAACGAATGCAGGGCGGCGTAGCGGTCGCGGTGGAAGCCGGCGTCGCCGAGAAACTGCTGGGCGACGCGGGCGCGCTTGAGGAAGAAGCCGATGTCGAATTCGTCCGTCATGCCGATGCCGCCATGCATCTGGATGCCTTCGTTGCCGACCAGAAAGAACACTTCCGACAATTTCGCCTTGGCGGCGCTGGCGAAGCGCGCGATCCGGTCATTGTTGCTTGCCGGATCGTCCAGCGCGGCGAGCGCGGCGCGAACCAGCGATCTGCCCAGTTCGATTTCGTTATACATTTCCGCGGCGCGATGTTGCAGCGCCTGAAACGCGCCGATGGGGACGCCGAACTGCTCGCGCTGGCGCAGATAATCCAGGGTGCGCTCGAATACTTCCTCGATGCTGCCGAGCATTTCCGCCGCCAGGCCGATGCGGGCGATATCGAGTACGCGGTCGAGTTTTTCTTTTGCGGTGCGCGTTGAATCTGCCCCCACCAAATCCGCTTTGCGGATTTGACTCCCCCGGAGGGGGAGTGATGCGGACTCGGCGCCGCCGAGCAGGTTTTCCGCGGAGACCGCCACATCGTTCAAGGCGATGTTGGCGCAATTGCGGCCGTCGACCATGATCGTGCGCGTAACCTCCAGACCGGGAGCGGCGGCATCGACCAGAAACAGGCCGATGTTCGCAGGGCTCTCGGATCCGCCATCGACGCGCGCGACAACGATGATCCGGTCAGCCACGTGCCCGTCGAGCACGAAAGTCTTGCCGCCGTTGAGCGCAAATCCGCCATTTTGGGGAACAGCCACGGTCTCGATGCGCCCGGGATCGTGAGCGAACCGTTCGTCCAGCGCGAAGGCGAGCAGCAATTCACCGGCGACGATCCGGGGCAGCAACTCCGCCTTTTGCGCTTCGCTGCCCGATTCCAGGATCGCGTTCGCCCCCAGCAGAACCGTGGCGATCAGCGGCGAATCCACCAGCGTGCGGCCTGTCTCTTCGAGCACCAGGCCAAGACCGGTATGGCCGAATCCATAACCGCCGTATGCCTCCGGCACCGCCATGCCGGTCCAGCCGAGTTCGACCATCCGCCGCCACAGGTCGCGGTCGAAGCCATCGGCGTCCCGGCTGTCGCGCAATCTGCGATGCAGGGAAAGCGGCGCCTGCTCGCGGCAAAATCCCCGGGCCGATTCCCGCAACAGTTGCTGTTCTTCGTTCAGCAGTAATGAGTCGGCCATGAGACTAGCGTTTTCCGCGCAGAATGCCGGTCAGGTCGGGCAGGTCGAGCACTCGCCTGGCAATCACGTTGAGCTGGATTTCGGCGGTGCCGCCTTCGATGGAATTGGCTTTCGAGCGCAGCCATTCCCGCGCCAGCGACAATTCGTCTTCGTCGAAGCCCTCGCCTTCCCAGCCCAGCGCCCGGTTGCCGGCGGCTTCGAGCAATAGTTCGCAGCGGCGCTTGTTCAACTCGCAGCCGTAATACTTGAGCATCGAGGAAATGTGGTTCGGTTCGCCTCCCCCGGATTCCTCGGCGCTGCGACGCGACGTCAGCGCGAATGCCTCGGAGTCGATCTTGAATTGTGCGATGCGGTCGCGCAGCACCGGATCGGAGAGTTTCTCCGCATCGCCGCGGTAACGCATGGCGATGCTTTCCACGGTTCCCTCCGAAGCGCCGCCGCCTTCGGCCTGGCCGCCGGCAAGGCCGAAGCCTGAAATCATCGTGCGTTCGTGTTGCAGCAGCCGCTTGGCGATGGTCCAGCCGTCGTTCAGGCGGCCGACGATATTGCCGGCGGGCGCTTTCACATCGTCGAAAAAGGTCTCGCAGAAAGGCGATGAGCCGCTGATGAGCTGGATCGGCCTGGCGCTGACGCCTTCGCTGTCCATGTCGAACAGAATGAAACTGATGCCCTGATGCTTGGGCGCTTCGAAATCGGTGCGCACGAGGCAGAAGATCCAGTCGGCCTTGTCGGCGTAGGAAGTCCAGATCTTGGCGCCGTTGATGATGTAGTGATCGCCATGCAGATCGGCGCGGGTATTGAGACTTGCAAGGTCTGAGCCCGAACCGGGTTCGGAATAACCCTGGCACCAGCGGATTTCTCCGCGCACGATCTGCGGCAGATGTTCAAGTCGTTGTTCATGGGTGCCGAATTCGAGCAACACCGGCCCGAGCATGCTGATGCCGAAACTCGTCAGCGCGGGACGCGCGTGGATGCGCGAGAGTTCTTCGGCAAGAATTTCCGCCTGGGCCGAACTCAGTCCGCCGCCGCCGTATTCCGCCGGCCATTGCGGGCAGGTCCAGCCTTTTGCGGCCATTCGCTCGAGCCAGAGCTTGCTGTCGGGATTCGCGTATTCGGCATTGCGCCCGCCCCAGACCACCTCTTCCGGCGGCATCGGCGTGCGCATCGAAGCCGGACAGTTTTCTTCCAGCCAGCCACGGGTTTCCTGCCGGAATCGTTCGAGTTCGCCGCTCATGCCGATTCCGTGACGAGTACCTGCCGTCCTTCCACCTTGCCTGCTTTCAGGTCCGCCAGCGCCGCGGTGGCCTCGCCCAATGGCCGCTCGGTGATGCGGATCGGATCGATCCTGCCGGCGCGCACCAGTTCCATCAGTTCGGAGAAGTCCTGCAAGCTGCCCACGTAGCTGCCCTGGATAATGCGGGCATTCATGGGCAGAAAGGGGATGGGCATGTTCAAGGCGCCGCCGTACAGGCCTACGATGATCAGGGCGCCGCCCTTGCGCAGGCAGCCCAGGCCGAAATTGACCGTCGCTTCGTTGCCGACGAAGTCGAGCGCGGCAAATGCGCCCCCGGTCGCCTTGCGGATTTCCTTCGCCGACTGCGGTTCGCCGGCGTTCCAGGTCCGGCTCACGCCGAGGTCTCTTGCGGCCTGCAACTTGGCTTCGTCGATATCGACGACGATGGGATCGATCTCCAGGGCCGAGCGGGCGATCTGGATCGCCATCATGCCGACGCCGCCGGCGCCGATAATGACGACTTCGTCGCCGGGCCGGATTTCTCCGACTCTCTTCAGGGCGCCGTACGCGGTCAGTCCGGAACAGGCGTAGGTCGCCGCCAGCGAGCCGGGGACGCTGCCGCAATCGAACAGGTAACGCGGATGCGGCGCCAGCACATGATCGGCGAAGCCGCCGGGAGCGACGATGCCGAGCGCGCGGCCCGGCGTGCACAGTTGTTCCTCGCCGCGCGCGCAGGTCGGGCAATCGCCACAGCCGATCCAGGGAAAGACCACCCGGCGGTCGCCGACGGCAAGGCCTTCGGCCTCGGTACCGAGAGCGACGACTTCGCCATGGATTTCGTGGCCGAGCACTTGTCCCGGCCGGCCCACTTCGAGTTGCTTGCCGTGGCCGAGCTCGAATACGCCTTCATGCAGGTGAATATCGGAATGACAGACGCCGCAGGCGAGCGTCTTCAACAGCACTTCCGTACCTTGCGGTACGGGCGTCTCGGCGGACACTTCCGCCAGCGGAGCGCCCGGAGCCGTGGTTTGGTACGAAATCATCTTCAGGCTTGGTTTTTGTCCCAGGCGGCGAAGCTGTCGCCGCTTTCGGCGAGTTCGCGAAGCAGGTTCGCTGGTTGCCAGTTCTTTTCGCCGTGCCGGTCCTGGAATTCCAGGATCTGCTCGTACACGTTTTTCAGTCCCACCTGATCGGCGTAGAACATCGGGCCGCCCTTGGCGGCCGGAAAGGCGTATCCGTAGACGTAGACAATGTCGATGTCGGACGCGCGCTGGGCGATCCCCTCTTCGAGGATCTTCGCGCCTTCGTTTACCAGCGGATACATGCATCGGGCGATGATTTCCTCCTCGCTGATCTCGCGTTGCTCGATGCCGAACTTTTCGGCTTCCTCGCGGATCATGGCTTCCACTTCTGGATCGGAATTGCGCGCCCTGGTTTCGCTGTCGTACTTGTAATAGCCGGCGCCGGTCTTCTGGCCAAGGCGGCCCGATTCCACCAGCCGGGTGCTGACGGCGTAAGGCCGCGGGTCGTCGCCTTCGGTCTTGCGCGACTGCCGCGCCTTGTAGCCGACGTCGAGTCCCGCCAGATCGCCCATGGCGACCGGACCCATGGCCATGCCGAATTTCTCCAGCGTCGAATCGACCTGCTGCGGCGTACAACCTTCAAGCAGGAGCAATTGCGCTTCGCGGCCATAGCCGGTGAGCATGCGATTGCCGATGAAACCGTAGCAGACCCCGGACAAGGCGCAGACCTTGCCGATTCGCTTGCCCAGCCCCATGGTCGTGGCAAGCACGTCGTCCGCGGTTTTCTCGCCGCGCACGACTTCAAGCAGCCGCATGACGTTGGCGGGGCTGAAAAAATGCGTGCCGAGCACGTCCTGCGGCCGGGACGTGACGGCGGCGATAGCGTCCACGTCCTGATAGGACGTGTTGGTGGCGAGAATCGCCCCGGCTTTGCAGGTCTTGTCGAGCTTGGCGAAGATTTCCTTTTTCAGGTCGAGGTTTTCGAATACGGCTTCGATCACGATATCCGCACCGGCGATATCCGCGTAGTCCGTGCTGCCCGTGATCAGGCCCATGCGCTGTTTTACGTCGTCCTCCCTGAGCTTGCCGCGCTTGACCGTGATTCCGTAGTTCTTGCGGATGATTTTCAGGCCGCGGTCGAGCGCTTCCTCATTGACTTCCAGCAATACGACCGGAATGCCCACGTTGGCGAAACACATGGCGATGCCGCCGCCCATGGTGCCGCCGCCGATGATCGCCGCCTGTTTGATCTCCCTTGTCGGGGTCTCGCGGGGCAATCCCTTGATTTTGGCCGCCAGGCGTTCGGAAAAGAAGATATGGCGCATTGCGGCCGATTCGGTCGAAGTGACGAGTTCGACGAACAACTCCCGCTCGCGTTTCAGCGCCTGGTCGAAAGGCAGATTGACCGCGGCTTCCAGGCAACTGACGATGCGGTCCGGAGCGATCTGGCCGCGGGCGCGGGCATTGACCCGCTTCCGCGCCTGTTCGAAGAAGCCGGGCTCGATGGTGGCCGGATCGATATTGATGTCGCGAATGCGCTTGAGCGGCGCGCCGGAAGCGACCAGATCCCGCGCGTAGCCGATTGCGCCTTCGACCAGGTCGCCTTCGATGATTTCATTGACGAGGCCCATGTCGTGAGCCTTCTTCGCCGGAACCGGGTTGCCCGAAACGATGATGTCGAGCGCAGCCTTGACTCCGGCCAGCCGCGGCAGCCGCTGGGTGCCTCCGGCGCCGGGCAGCAATCCCAGCTTGACCTCGGGCAGACCGACTTTCGCGCTGGCGATGGCGCAGCGGTAGTGGCAGGCCAGCGCGACCTCGAAGCCGCCGCCGAGAGCGGTGCCGTGAATCGCGGCAATGACGGGTTTGCTCGAGTTTTCGATCGCGCTGAGCACTTCCTGCAGCCCGGGCTCCTTGGGCGGCTTGCCGAATTCCGTGATGTCGGCGCCGGCGATGAACGTCCTGCCTTCGCAGCACAACACGATGGCTTCGGATTTATCTTTCTGCGCCTGTCCGACGGCATTGAGAAGGCCTTCGCGCACGCGTTGCGCCAGGGCGTTCACCGGTGGATTGTTGACACTGATAATGCCGATCTTGCCCTGTTTCGAATA
>JANQSV010000176.1 GCA_028279115.1 Pseudomonadales bacterium | reverse complement strand
ATTTCGTCGGTATCGAAGTTCTCGGGCACGTCGATGGTGAACAGGAAAGGATTGCGCCGCGGATAGAAATGCGTCGGCTGGCCCATGTCGGCCTCTGTCATGTCGAAGCCGTCGATGGTCAGATCGTTGAGTTCGCCTTTGCCGACATGGCTGAAATAGTTGTCCGGCCCGATGGGGATATCGAACTGCTGCTCCCAGTTCGTATTCATGTAGCCAAAAAACAGCGTGTAACCGCCTTGTTCCTCGTTGGGCCACCAGCCTTCGTACGCGGGCGAGACGATCTCGCCGCTCTTGACCATGAAGCGCTGTTGGGCGAACCCCGTCTGCGCGACGGTGAACGCCATTAATACAAGCAAGGCAGTTCTCATGCGCGATTTCTCCGCAACCGGTCGAATTTCGAGAGACTTTCCAAAGCTGTTGGCGATTCAGGGCAGACGCGCGGGGGCGACGCATGCGCCGCCCCCGCAGGTCGTCAGTCACTTCCGGCGATGCCCGGCTCGACAGGCTCGGGCGCCCAGCACAGCGGACAGCCGATGTCGTACTCGTTGCGGTCTTTCATGTTCGCCCGCCGAATCGCCATTTCGGCCTGGAACTGCTCTTCGGTCAGCGAGACTGAATAACCCAGATCGATGAACATGTTGGACACCGAGCGGCCGCCGCCGGCCCAATTGCGCCCGTCGGCCAGATTCGGATTCGCCGCCGTAGCATCCAGGAAACCGATGGTGTGCAGGATCGTGCCCTTGGGCAGCAGCGGCGCCTTGTCGTCCTCGTAGATGTACTGCTTTACCCAGTTGTGGTCGTAACCCACGCAATTGAGCGTGAACTGGTTGTGACCCCAGATCGCCTCCAGGCGCATGCGCGCGCCGGGAGCGTGCAGGTGGGACTCGAAAGCGATGATCTTTGTGTGTTCCTGCAGCACGACGTAGTTGTGTACTTCCTGGTTGGCGCGATTGGGCAGGATGTCGATATCGACGCCGTTGCCGGTGCGGGGTCCGCGCCTGCTGTATTCGGGCGCGTAACCGACCGGGAAGAAGCTGATGCCGAATTCCAGGTGGCCCGTGGTGTCGCGGCCATTGGAATGCAGATGCGCTGCATAGAGATGCAAGGCCGAATTCGCCGGCAGCAGCTGTCCGGCCTTCTCGGGGAAGGTGTCGGCATTGCGCCCCACTTCGTGGATGGGCCAGCTTGTGATGTCGCCCGAGATCCCGGCGCCTTCCTCGTTGAGCACGCCGCTGCGATAGGTCATATGGTGGAATATGTAGCGATCCTCGGTCAATCCGGTTGACGCCAGGCCGATGTCGCCCCACCAGTCGGGGCCGATCGCCGGCCGGGTAACGTCCCGCGAACGCAGGATCAGGTCCGGCTCGCCCAGTGTCCATCCATTGCTGCCGGAAAAGACCAGCGCGGGCGGCTCGTTGTCGGGATTGCCGCGCGGTGCGCCGTTGTTCACCCAGTCCTGGATCAGCGCAAGCTCGACGTCCGACAGTGAATAGTCGTTCTTGAAGCCGTTGATGCCGATGTCCTTCTCCACGAACCAGGGCGGCATGGCGCCCATGCGGTCGCGGACCGCGGTGCGGTACATGATGACCGGCGCCCAGGGGCGAACCTGATCGCAGGACATCAGCACCATCGGCCCGCCGCCGCCGGGACGGTGACATTGCTGGCAGCTTCGCTGCAGAATCGGCGCGATATGGTCGGCGCAGGTCGCGGCGCCCGCCTCCATGCCGAAGTCTTCGATGTCGTAGTAATGCAATTGATGATTGGCGACGCTGGCGTCGTGAGACTGCGCCCGCACGATGCCGGAAACCAGGACCATGCCGAGGCCCAGCATGGCCACCAACAGATGTCTGCTCATCATTGTCTTCTCCCGTGGACCAGGCAGGCTGGGTTACCGCCGGAATTTATCCAGCGAGAATAAAATCAAACCGGTCGAATGCCCATGTCCGCCTTTGCAACATCCTGTCATTCCGGCATTCAAGACGAGGGCGCGGCAAAGGGGCGGACACGGGCGCGTATCCGGTCGCCGTTGCGCACCAGTTCCCTGCTCAATTCATAGGTCTTCTGAGCGTTCATCCAGAATTCCGGCGTCTGTCCGAAAAAGGTTCCGAGCGCGATCGCGCTTTCCGCGCTGACGCCTCGCCTTTCGTGGACGATTTCGTGCAGCCGCGTGGGCGGCAATCCAGTATCCCGCGCCACTTGATGCACCGTCAGCCCGAATTCCTGAATCTGCTCGAGCAGCAGCGCACCCGGATGTGTCGTAGTGCGGTGTGCTGGAATTTGCTTCATTGGATCGATCCTCAATGATAGTGATTGTTCAGTTCAACGTCGTAAGCGTCGCCATCGCGCCACCAGAAACAAATGCGCCATCCCTTGGAAACACGGATGCTAAACTGGCCGATGCGGTCACCGACCAGTTTTTCCAAGCGGTTGCCCGGCGGCACCCGAAGGTCCGTAACCGCTGCGGCGGCGTCTATGCGGTCGAGTTTGCGCCTCGCGCGCTCGATCAGGTCCGGCGGCAACGAACGGCTGGGCGCTCCGTCGTAGACATCCTTGGTCCGCTTGTCGGCAAAAGAAACGATCATGTTTCTTCCGCCACCCACATAACGAATTCCGTAATGCGGGCAGCATATAACAAAGTTCGCGAGTTATCCATTCTGGCTCCCTCAAAGGTAAACTGAGGCCAACGCTATGCCGGAAACCCAAAACGAGTTCCTGCGCTTCCAGTCAAACAAAGGTTCGAGACCAGAAGTGTAGTGAAGAAGCGCTGGGTTGCCCGGATATGGGTAAAAGATTGCGAATAGGGCTTCAGATGTCTCAGACAGTCGATTTATTCACCGAGCATGTTGCGCTGTCCGTGCCGCCCGGACAGGTGAACACGCTTCGCACCGGTGAGGCGGATTACCAATCTGGATTCATCAGTGCCGAAGAGAAAAAAGCGCTAATTGATGTGATAGATCGACAGCACTGGGCCAAGGATTTGCGGCGTCGGGTCCAGCATTACGGCTATCGTTACGACTACAAGGAGCGCAAAGCAACCGGTCACGACGACATCGGATGAATTGCCTGACTGGGTTTTTTTCTTTGCGACAGACTGGTAGATCGGAAAATTTTTGAGACTCGCCCACAGCAGTTAATCGTCAATGAATATGAACCAGGCCAAGGTATCGCTCCTCATACCGACCGTGACTGTTTCGGCCCGGTTGTGGCGAGCGTTTCTGTGGGCAGCGACTGCATTATGGACATCTACCGCAGACCAAAAGTGAAGAAAGATACTTTCCAGATCGTATTGGAGCGCTGCAGCCTGCTTGTGCTGCGTGGTGCGGTGCGGGATCAATGGCTGCACGGCATCCGCCCGAACAAGGCGGATTCACAAAACGGACATAGGATTCCCCGCGAACGACGGCTTTCGCTCACTTTCCGCACCATGACGGACACTCAGCCATAGAGAGAATCCAAGGTTGCATAGTGACAATTGGAATCGGTTTGCCAGCAGTCCAAAAGCATGTTGGGATTCATTCAAATTGACGTTTACTGGGATTAGATAAGAAATTTCATTCCATATTTTTGCCATCAGTTGTATCCAAGAAAAGCAGCTTCTCCCATGCCTGGTCATCCTCAAAACGGATGTCCCGGCGTTTCTCCATGAATTTCAGCAACTTTGCGCCTCGCTCGCGTATCTCAATTGGACCCCATTTTTCATTTCCGGATACTTCGATTTCCGAGTGTGACCCATCTGCATAACCATTGCGGAGTTTATTGTTATTACGATCATATTTGGGCTTCTTCTTTTCGGTGAAGGAATCATTCTGTAGAGAAGCGTTGATCGCGAAAGACAGGAGCAACAGGTTTCCTAGGCTATTGCGGTATGCGTGTCGTTCTAGCTCTTGGACGCCTTCAAAGGCCGAGAGCCACTCTTCCGTTTCAGATTGCGGATAGATATGCTCGATAGAAATTTTGTCGTCTTTCTGCGATTTGAGTAAATCCGACCAGTCGACCTTAATGTCTTTAGAATCGCCATCAGCAGTGGTCGGAAATACGCCATACCCAGCCGGTTCAAGCATTCAATCCGTTCAATTTCTTCCTGCGTCAAATCATCAACCAGCGTGGGGTAGAATGTGCTGAACCAATGAACCGAAGATTCTTTAAGGCTAATGGCGTAGTCGCGAATCTCTTTTGGCTGCAAACCGGCCACCATCACTGGCTCGCTGTTTTCGACCCCGCCCAGTCCGTTCTCATCCTCCGCTTCCACATCCGCGTCAGATCTCTGCTCTTCGGATTCCTCCAATTTCACCGGCTGAAGGGTTTTGCTATAGACACGCTGCGGTGTGAATTGCTTATCCAGCAGAAACTTTATGTAGTCGCATCCTGTCTTCCGTGAGTGCATAAAATACATCATCCAGTGTGCCCGCAGAAAATCGTCATCGTTTAGCGGCTTCGCTTTGTTACGCCCAAGTTGGAAATAAATCTCTTTCCAAGCTTCGTTAATCAAGTCCCGCAGAGATTTGCGCACGGCTTCGTCCAGTTCCGCATCTGTGTAAAGAATGGCCCGGCGCCATTTCGGTGTCGGCATGAACCGGAGAATGTCATGCGAATCACCATGCTATGAGCCGCAGTTTTCTTGACCGCCTCACGCGCCACCCAGAACGAAACGGCTGACTTTGAAGAACTTACCCGGGGACTGACTCAAGGGGCGACTCTTTTGGAGCAATGCCTGGAATCTGAAGCAGACTGCGCCACCGTACAGCAGGCCGTCGGCGCCCTGAGCGCGGCCTGGATATACGCGGTTCAGCAAAGGTGCATGTCCGAGTTGGGGCCGGCCGTGGGCAAAGACGAAGTGCCCATGTTCCTCGCTTGCTTGCGGTCCCAACTGTCCCGGCACGAGTTTTACCGATCCACCGCCATGCGGGGCCGGACGAACGAAGCGATAAGGGTCATTAAGGAGCGAGACCTGAAGGGATGCAAAACGCCCGGGCAACTGGCGCGGGCGCTGCTCCGGCCGCTCAAGAAACCGCACAAGAAGGACACGACACAGAAACGGGAGCCCAAACGGTGAGCGTGGTCGACCTGACTTGGTGGGTTCTGATTTTGGCGAGCAACGCGCTTGCCCTGTGGTGCTTGCTCTGCATCGAAGTGCCCAAGACCAAGCGGGCGCTCGGAATCAAGGACAAGAACGAGTGATTCGGAAGGAAACAGGGGGCGGCGCGCCGGATGTGCGTCAGGCGCCGGACATGACTTCGATCCGCATCCTGTTCCCGGCCGGCGTGCGCTCCTCCTGGCATACCCATACCCGGGGTCAGTTGCTGATGATCGAGGAAGGCCGCGCGCCGACCCAGGTGCGCGGCGAAGCCGTGATGGAGATGCATCCGGGCGAACCCTGGTGGACTCCGGCCGATGTCGAACACTGGCATGGCGCGCATTCCGAAGAATCCGCGCTGCAATTGACTATCTATGAAGGCAGCGTCGTCTGGATGGATCCGACCACCGACGAAGAATACCTGGCCACCCCGACCCGGCCCTGAAGCCGAAACCCGGCCGGCACGGCGTGAGTCACCGTCCGGCGGGCGGGGTGCAGCGGGCGTGCGAGACAGGGTGAGAACCGGTCGGCGCAGCCGACAAGAAGCGCAGCTTTTTGAGGATCGAACGACTTGCCAAGGATGGCAAGGCTGGGGCTGATCGAAGCCGGCCCACTCGTGCCATGGATGGCATGAACAATCTCCCAGAATCCTCAGTGAGATTCCGCTACCCCGCTTCGCGCAGAACTACGAGCAAGTGTGTAAACTTTAGCCCATCCGCACCCGCGACTTCCCCGAGACTTGAGATATGTTTACCGATTTTCGCATTGCCGTCCTTTTCCCCGTTGCCCTGACGCTTGCCGCCTGCGGCGAGCCGCAGCCGCAATTGAGTTTCGAGGAATCGCTGCAGCAGCAGTTGATCGAAGCCGAGCCCGGCGACGTCATCGAAATCCCCGCCGGCACCCATGAACTGACCCGCAGCCTGTCGCTCGACGTGCCCGGGGTGACGATCCGCGGCGAAGGCATGGACCGTTCGATCCTTTCCTTCCGCAACCAGTTGCAAGGCGCCGAAGGGCTGCTCGTGAGCGCCGACGATTTCGTCATCGAAGACCTTGCGATCGAGGACACCGTCGGGGACGCGCTGAAAATCAACGATAGCAACAACGTCACCGTGCGCCGTGTGCGCACCGAATGGACCGGCGGCCCGCTCACCCCCAATGGCGCTTACGGCATCTATCCGGTGCAGTCGAGCAATATTCTCATCGACGGCTCGGTCGCCATCGGCGCGTCCGACGCCGGCATCTACGTCGGCCAGTCGACGCAAATCATCGTGCGCAACTCCCGCGCCGAATACAACGTCGCGGGAATCGAGATCGAGAATTCGACTTTCGCCGACGTGTACGACAATGTCGCCACCAACAACACCGGCGGCATCCTCGTCTTCGACCTGCCCAACCTGCCGGTGCAAGGCGGCCGCAACACGCGGGTGTTCAACAACAGCATCGTCGACAACAACACCGCCAATTTCGCGCCGGAAGGCAATATCGTCGCCACGGTGCCGGCCGGCAGCGGGCTGATGGTGCTGGCGAACGACAATATCGAAGTCTTCGGCAACGAGTTCGCGAATAACAACAGCGCCAACATGATGATCGTCAGCTACCACATCACCGGCCTGCCGATCGAAGACGAGAATTACGACCCCTTCCCCGAATCGATCCACGTGCACGGCAACAGCTTCAGCGGCGGCGGCGCCGAGCCCGATTCCGAGCCGCTGGCGCTGTTGCTGCAGGCCACGGGACAGGCGGTGCCCGATGTCGTCTGGGACGGCACGGTCCCGCCGGGCAAGACAGCGCCCGACGTGCTTTGCATGCGTGGCAACGGCGATGCCGATTTCGTCAATCTCGACGCCCCCGGCGGCTTTGCCGCGCCCTCGTTCGAGATCGGCCCCCACGATTGCATTGGTGAGGAATTGCCAGAGGTGTCGATCACTTCCGGGCCATGATCCGTTCCCTGCTCCCGGTTCTGCTGCCGGCGCTGCTGCTGGCCGCCTGCGCGGAACCGCGATTTTTCGAGCAGGAAAATCCGCGGCGCCTGTCGGACTGGAACCTGTTCCGGGACGACGGCTCCCGGTTCATCCCCCGTGAACAGACCCTGGTGTTCGCGCCGGCGAATCCCCTGTTCACCGATTACGCGGGCAAGTTGCGCACCATGTGGCTGCCGGCGGGAGAGCAGGCAGATCTCGTGGACGGTGAACTCGAGTTTCCCGCCGGCTCGATCCTGAGCAAGACCTTTTACTACCCGACGGGAGCCGACGGCCTCCTGCTCGAGAGCGTGGACCAGGAGAACGAACTCGACCGCGCGCGGCATCGCATGATCGAAACGCGATTGCTCGTGCGGCGCGAGGACGGCTGGCACGCCATGGCCTACGTCTGGAACGAGGAACAGACCGAGGCCTTCCTGCGCGTGGCCGGGGCGAGTGTGCCGGCAAGCCTGCAACGCGCTTCGGGAATTACGGATTTCGTCTATTTCGTTCCCAACGAAAACCAGTGCGCGGGCTGCCATGTGACCGTGCATCCCGACGGCCCGCTGCAGCCGCTGGGCGCGGTTGCCGAGCAACTCGCGGCCGCGGCTGGAAATTCGAATGAGGGACACTCATCCCAATTGCAGGCAATGCAGGAACGGGGCTGGCTCGATGCTCCTCCCGCTCAGCGCCCGGCGGCATCCTGGGAAGACGGCCGGACCGATCTCGAAACCCGGGCCCTGGCCTACATGAATATTCATTGCGGCCATTGCCACAATCCCGACGGCGCGGCGGACACTTCGGCGCTGGTGCTCGACGGCAATCACCGCAATCCGCTGGAACTCGGCGTCTGCAAGACGCCGGTGGCGGCGGGAGGCGGCGCCGGCGATCTCCTGTACAGCATTCACCCCGGCGCGCCGGAACGCTCGATCCTGCTCTATCGCATGGAATCCTCCGAACTCGACGAAATGATGCCGGAACTCGGCCGTTCACTGGCGCACGATGAAGGCATCGCGCTGATCCGCGACTGGATCGCCGCCATGCCCGGCGATTGTCCCGAGCCGGTGCGGGCGTTCGGGAACGAGTGAATGCGATGTACAGGCGGCTGATCGGATCCTGCCTGCTGCTGATTTGCCTGATCGCGGCGAGCTGTTCCGACCGGCAGTTCGAACGCCGCACTTACGTATTGACCACGGGCACGACCGGCGGAACCTTCTACCCCGTCGGCGTGGCGCTGTCGACGATCGTCTCGGCGCGCCAGGACGAGAGCTTTTCGCTGACGGCGATCAGTTCCGCCGGCTCCATGGAGAACATCAAGTTGTTGCGCGACAACCAGGCGCAATTCGGTCTGATTCTCGGCGTCTTCGCCGCCTGGGCCTGGGAAGGCGGCGGGCCGATCGGCACGCCGCAATCGCATCTGCGCGCAGTCGGAGCGACCTGGCCGAACGTCGAGCATTTCGTGCTGAGCACCGATTTCGTCAGCAGCGGCACCCTCGACGATCTCGCCAATATCGATGGCCAGCGCTACGTGCTGGGCATGCGCAACTCCGGCGCCGAGCAGACCGGCGCCTACATTCTCGACGCCCTCGGCATCGATTTCCGCAATCGGTTCAGCCTTGCGTACATGGGTTACGGCGCCGTTTCGGGCGCCATACAGGACGGCAACATCATCGGCATGAACGTTCCCGCCGGCGCGCCGGTGGCGGCCATTACCCAGTCCTATGCCCAGATGCGCGACAGCATCACGATTCTGAATTTCACCCAGCGGCATCTCGACGCAATCAATCGCGATCTGCCGCTATGGAATTTCTACGATCTGCCCGCCGGCACCTACCCTTACCAGCAGGCGGACATCACCACCGCCTATAGTCCGAACGTGCTCGTGACGCGGGAGGACGTACCCGAGGAGATCGTCTATCAACTAACAAGACTCATGTGGGAGAGCCTGCCCACCTTGCGCGAGATCCATAGCGCCACGAGAGAAATGATGCTCGACCGCGCCCTGGCGGGCATCGGCCTGCCCCTGCATCCGGGCGCCCTGCGCTATTACGAGGAAGCCGGCGTCGAAGTCGCCCCTGAATTGCGCCCCACTGTTATTCGATGACGAAATCGAACCAGGTGTCCGGGTACGGTTCGTCAATCAGCTTGAAATGCCACCACTCTTCGGCGAGCGGCTCGAAGCCGTGCTTGATCATCGTGATCTGCAACAACATGCGCCGGGCCTGGTGCTGCGGCGAAACCTCCTGGTTCGCAGGCGCCGAACGCGGGTCGAAATAGTCCCAGCGCGTACCCATGTCGAGTTCCTCGCCGGTTTCCAGCGAAATCAGGGTCAGATCGACCGCCGATCCGCGCGAATGTCCCGACTGTTCGGCGATATAGCCTTGCTCGAACAACTCCGACTTGTCGACATGGGGGTAGTAGACCGACTTCATCATGTCGTCTTCCGGATCCTGCGCCCAGCGGACGAAATGATCCACCGCCCGCTGCGGGCGATAGCCGTCGAACAGTTTCAGGCCGAGCCCGATCTGGCGCAACTCAATCTGCACCGCGAGCAGGGCTTCCGCCGCCTCCCGTGTAAGCAGCACTTTTTCCGCTTCGTAGCCGTCGATGGGCTCGCCGACGAAATTGCCGTGCCCGGCGTAACGGGCTTCGATCTGCAAGTCGGAGAGAAATTCGCCCATGTCGACGAACCCGTGCGGAATCTGCGCCGGGGCCGGCCAGCCGAGGCACAAAAGCAGGATCAGCAGCGAAATACGGAGCATGTCGGCTTGAATCTCACGGCGAAGCAATCGGATTGATATTACTATGCGCCGACCAATTGTCCATGCAATGAAACCTGGCGTTCGGTGGCATACATCAGGAATGACAACAACGACCGCGGGACACCCATCGACCGTGGGTGTCCCATCCCAGGCATTTCGTATCGGGAATTGCCCAAAATCAACATTTGCCGCGCAATCTGTCATAATGCGCGCTCAAACGCGCATAGTTGCCGCGGCATGATTTCCAGTAGCAAGTGACCGTTTCGGTCCTCCCCTGCATTTCCTCGCGCTGATTATTTGTCTCACCTCACTATGGATTGAGGAGTTTTTTCCGTATGTCACTTGAATCCCGCTCGACTCGCCGACCGTCTGGTCGCGGACGCCACTTCAAAGCCGTGTGCGCCGATTGCGAAGTATCTACCGTAGTACCGTTTCAGCCGAAGCACGACAGGCCGGTGTACTGCCGACCCTGCTTCACCAATCGCCGGAACGGCGCAGCACCAGCCAGCAAGGCGTCTGCCCCGATCGATCCGCCTGTAACCCACACTCCCGGTGACGCCGTCATGTTTAACGACATGAAGTTGAGGCCCGCCACCCGCACCGCCATTGCCGGCATGGGCATCACCGAGCCGACCCCCATTCAGCAGCAGTGCATTCCACAGCTTCTGAAGGGGCGGGACCTGATTGGCCAGGCGCGCACCGGATCCGGCAAGACGCTGGCCTTTGCCGTACCCATGGTCGAGCGCTGCGACCCATCCGCGCGGAAGGTGCAGGCGCTGGTGCTCGTGCCGACACGGGAACTGGCAATTCAGGTGGCGTCTGTTACCGAGACACTGGCTTGCGGGCAGCGGCTGCGCGTTACATTGCTGTACGGCGGCCGATCAGCGCGGCCGGAACAGACCGCATTGCGTAGCGGCCCCCAGATCGTCATTGGAACGCCGGGCCGCACGCTGGACCATTTGCGGCAAGGCGCGCTGGATGTTGGATCGGTGCGATTCCTGGTGCTGGACGAAGCCGACGAGATGCTGGACAAAGGATTCTCCCGCGACGTTGAGGCCATTATCGGTCGCACTCCCGGCGAACGGCAGACTGCGCTGTTTTCCGCGACAATGCCCCAATGGGTGGCGAAAACGGCCAGAAAACACCAGCGCGAGCCGGTCAACGTGGAGGTTGACGGCGGCCCTCGGTCCATTCCCCCGGTGGAGCATCTGGTCTATACGATCAGCAAGGGCGACAAGCCCCAGGCGCTGCAAACGCTGCTGAACAAGCGGGATGGCGATCCGGTTATCGTGTTCGGCAAGACCAAACACGGTGTAAAGAAGCTGGCGCGCCAGCTCGACGGCCTGGGCTATCCCGTGGGAGCGCTGCAAGGCAACCTCAGCCAGAATGCGCGCGAACGCGTAATGGTGGAGTTCCGCTCCGGCGCCATGCCCATCCTCGTTGCAACCAACGTGGCAGCGCGCGGCCTTGATATAGATGGCGTAGGTCAGGTCATCAACTACGACCTGCCGGACTCGCAGCAGCACTTCACGCACCGGGTTGGACGCACCGGTCGAATGGGGCGTAGCGGCGAGGCTGTAACATTCGTCACGCCGGATGAAAGATCCAAATGGAAAGAGATCGAACGCGGTCTCGGCCGCCGGTTTACTCTCAAGCCCTGGCAGGCGGCGTAGCGGGAGTTTCTGCAAGCCCTACTCCCCTTCCCGCCAGTAATGTATTCTACGCCCGGACCAATCGGGGGAAGGGCGTCCAACATGAAAGTAGAACTCGCCAGGTCGGCACAGGACCTGGAGCGCATCGCGCCGGTTTTGCTCGAACTGCGCGACCACTATGACACCAACGGCCTGCTGGAACAGATTCGCAAGCAGCAGAAAGACGGCTATCAAGTCGCCTATGTGGAAGAAGACGGCGAGGTGCTTGGCGTCGCCGGTTTCGTCATTACCAGCAAGCTTGCCTGGCACAGGCACCTCTATGTCGATGACCTGGTAACCGCCGCCGCCCGGCGTTCGCGCGGCGCCGGCCGCTGCCTGATGGACTGGCTCAGGCAATACGCCATCGATAACGGCTGCCGCCAACTGCATCTCGATTCCGGCGTGCAGCGATTCCGCGCCCACAGGTTCTACCTGCGCGAAGGCTTCGACATCAACAGCCATCATTTCGCCATCACCGAGTTATAACGAACAGGAGACATTTCCGTGATTTTCCGAAGCAAACTTTCGGACCTGGACATTCCCGACGGCAGTCTGGCCGATGTGCTGTTGTGGCATTGCGACGCGCTGGGCGACAAACAGGCGCTCGTGGACGGCCCGAGCGGACGCGAAATCACCTACGCCCAGTTGCCCGTCATGGTGCGCCGCTTCGCGACCGGGCTCGCCGAGCGCGGTTTCGGCAAGGGCGATGTGCTCGCCATCTTCATGCCCAATGTGCCGGAATACGGGATCGCGTTTCTCGGCACAGCCTGGCTGGGCGGCGTCAACACCACGGTCAACTCGCTCTATTCGACCGATGACCTGATCCACCAGTTCAAGGATTCCGGCGCGCGCTTCCTGTTGACGATTCCCGATTTTCTCGACCGGGCGTCGCCCGCCGCGAAAGCGACCGGAATCGAGGAAATCTTCGTCCTCGGCAGCGCCGAGAACTGCACGCCTTATGCGGAATTGCTCGACAACGCCGGCGATGCCCCCCAGGCGGCAATCGACCCGGTCAGGGACATGGTCGCCATGCCCTACTCTTCCGGCACTACCGGCATGGCCAAGGGCGTCATGCTCAGCCATCGCAACCTGATCGCCAATTTCGTGTTGTCCACGGCGGTGAATCCCCAGCAGGAAGGCGACAAGATGTTCGCGGTGCTGCCGTTCTTCCATATCTACGGCATGACGCTGCTGCTTTGCCTGTCCCTGTACACCGGCGTCACCTTGCTGTCGTCGCCGCGTTTCGAACTCGAACAGTTCCTGCAAATCGTCCAGGACCACCGCGTCACCTTGCTCAGCCTCGTGCCGCCGCTGGTGCTCGCGCTGGCGAACCATCCCGTCGTCGATCAATACGACCTGAGTTGCGTGCGCCTGATCACCTGCGGCGCGGCGCCGCTCGGCGTGGATCTCGAACAGGCCTGCGCCGAGCGTCTCGATTGCGGCATCATCCAGGGCTACGGCCTGACCGAAGTCGCCGGCGCCTCGCACATCCGCGCGCTCGGCAGCGATCTCGACCTGCCCGGTTCGGTGGGCCCGGTACTAACCAATACCGAAAGCAAGATCATCGACGTCGAAACCGGCGCCGAACTCGGCCCCAACGAAACCGGCGAAGTTCTCATTCGCGGCCCTCACGTGATGCTCGGCTATCTGAACAACCCCGAGGCGAACGCCCGTTCGCTCGACGACGAAGGTTGGTTCCACACCGGCGACATCGGCTACGCCGACGACGACGGCTGTTTCTTCATCGTCGACCGGGTCAAGGAACTGATCAAGTACAAGGCCTACCAGGTTGCGCCGGCCGAACTCGAAGCGCTGTTGCTGACCCACGAGGCAGTCGCCGACGCGGCCGTGATCCCCTCTCCCGACCTCGAAGCGGGAGAAGTGCCCAAGGCCTTTGTCTTGCGCAAGGGCGAACTCGGCGAGCAGGAACTGATGGACTGGGTCGCCGAACGCGTGGCGCCTCACAAGAAGATCCGCTTGGTCGAATTCGTCGACGAGATTCCCAAATCCGCTTCCGGCAAGATCCTGCGGCGCTTGTTGGTCGAAAAGGAGCGGCGGCAGGTCGCAGGTTAAGTCCCGGAGAAACGGCGATCGACAGCCTCAATGTATTGATAACCGGCGCGACCGGCCTGATCGGCGGCGCGCTCCGCAAGCGGCTGGAAAGCCACGGACATCGGGTATTTACGCTCGACCGGAGCGATGCGGGAGCGGCTTTCCGTTATTCGGCGGAGCGGCGGGAAATCCGGCTCGACCCGGCCATCGAACTCGACGCGGTCGTCAATCTCGCGGGAGCGAACATTTCCGCGAGCCGCTGGAGCGAAGACTACAAGCGGCTGATCATGGACTCCCGGGTCGAACTCACCCGGGCACTGGCCGCGGCGCTCGCGGCTTCGGCGCACAAGCCGCGTGTCTTCCTGTCCGCCACGGCCGTCGGATTCTACGGCGATACCAGCGCGGAGACCGTCGATGAATCTTCCCCGCGCGGAGCGGATTTCCTTGCCGATGTCGCCGGCGCCTGGGAAGCGGCCTGCGAGCCGGCCCTGGCTGCCGGCATTCGCACGGTCAACATGCGATTCGGCGTGGTATTGAGCCGCGACGGCGGGGTGCTCAAGGAGATGTTGCCGCCGTTCAAGCTCGGGGGCGGCGGCAAGCTCGGCGACGGCAGCCAATACATGAGCTGGATCGCCCTGGGCGACGTGATTTCGCTGATCGAACTTTGCCTGCGCGACGACAATATCAGCGGCCCGATCAATTTCGTCTCCGGCCGTCCCGCGACTAATGCCGAATTCACCCGCGCCCTCGGCAAGGTCTTGAGAAGGCCGGCGTTTTCTCCCTTCCTGCGAGCCTGGCTGATCCGCCTGCTGTTCGGCGAGATGGGCGAGGCCCTGCTGCTCGGCAGCAACCGGGTCATTTCCCGCCGCCACGAGGAAATCGGCTTCACTCCGGCATACTCCGATCTGACCGAAGCGCTGACCGCCGAACTCCGCTGATCATCTGTCATTCTGCACGGAACGAAGCGAAGTCGCAGAATCCACAGCAGAAGCAACGCTCGCGCCGATGTGGAAGGCGTGGATTTGTGCAAGTCTCACCAGCGCCGATCCACCGTGACCTGATCGAAAATCCCGTCAACCGATACGAGCGCACAGTTTTCGAGTACCGCCTGGGCAAATAGCAATCGATCCCAGGGGTCTCGATGCGCCCATTCGAGGTTGGCGGCGTATTCCGCATGATCGTGAGTTATCGCCATTTCCCCGATGTCGTTGCGCCTGAGCGCGGCTCTAAGTTCCTGCGGCGGCAGAATGACCCGTCCGCGTCGCGCTTTCAGTTCGATTTCGTAGATGGACGCGGCGCTGACCAATACGGTATTGCCGCGGTCGAGTATCAGATTTTCCGCATGGCGGGAAAGCCTGTCGCTGCCGCTTGCCCACCAGTAGACAGCGTGGCTGTCCAGCAAAAGTTTCAATTGCCGTTCGGATGCCCGCGCCAGATACCAAGAGCATCGTTATGGTCGCCGGCGTCTATCGCCGCCTGATCGACATCCTCGGTATCGAAAAGATCGGCCGGCAAATTCAGATGCGCCAACGGCGCGGTCTCTCTTTCAGCCGACGCTGAAATCGGCGCCAGCCGCGCAATCGGCTGAGCGCCCTTGGCGATGATGATTTCCTCTCCCGATTTCACACGCGCCAGCAATTCCGAGAATCTGGCGCGGGCTTCGGCAATCTTGAAAGTGACTGGTGGCATGTCCGGTTACCTCGACGTTCCGCTTTTACGATGGACGGACCGCAACCGGAATCGATCACAACCCTCCGCGAAACTGTACAACAAGTTTGTACAAATCACAATAGCGTTTCCCACATCAGGGCCGCGTCCCGCTAGCCCAGCGAGGGGGCGTTCGAATCGCCGACGACGGGCGTTGTCGCCATCGCCGTGGTCCCGTCGTTTACTCGAACACGAAATAGTCGCGCTCGAAGGGGATTTCGTTCTCCGCGACGACGGACAGGGTCTCGGCGTCGAGCAGCCAGATGCGGCGCGGGCCGGCGATGACGGCCCGGGGCGTGTCCGTGTCGCATTGCATATCTTCGATCAGCGCGCCGCCTGACACGTCGAGTTCGGCCTTGCGCAGCACCGTACCGGTCGCGGTGTCGATGAGGCGGAAGGTGGCGGAAGGAACGGGTTCCTCCGCGGCGGGATCCTGCGCGAGTTGCTGCAGCCAGCGGGAACCGCCGGCGAAGAGTATGTTCCGGGCGGGCGCGGGGGAGGCGAATTCGGATTCGATTGCGTCGGCGGCGATGTCGTAAAGGGCGTATTCGAGTTGCGCCGGGTCGTCCGCGGAAGTCCGGCTTGCCAGCGCCTTGCAGTTCTTCGTGTGCAGGGGCGTGAGTTCGTAGCCGGATTCGGTCAGCGCCGCGAGCGGGCGGCGTTCGATGCTCGGCCCGCCCGCGACGGGTACGCCCAGCGCGTTGGCGGCGTCGGTGAAGTAAAGCGTTTCCCCAACGGCGCAGAACGGCATCGACAAATCCATGTCGCCGATGTCCCAGACGTTGAGAACCTCAAGCTCGGCGGACAAATGGTAGACGGCCATGGCATCTTCGATTTCGGACGCGCGCAAGAACGTGTTTTCCTCCAGCCAGTGGCCCCACTGTGGAGAAAGTGCGCCTTCGGTTTCCTCCAGGGGATAGTGATATGGCGGCCAGCCGGAATCGCGGGGCGCCAGCGCCTGTTTCAGCACGACGACGGCGTTCGGCCGGCCGGCGGTCGGCGGCGGTTCGGCGACGATGGGCTCCCGCGTGAAAATGTCCTCGAACTTGCCTGTCTTGAACGCCGGTTTATCGCGGGTGGAGCCGGGCACGATTTCGTCCACCCGCCAGACACCCACGCCCCAGTAGTTGCCGACTTCGGACACCGCCCAGTTGTCGGGCTCGATAACCAGGTAGGAGGCGTCAGGACCGACGGCCACGAACGGGCGGCACGCGGCTTCGGCGGAGCCCGCAAGCAGCATGGTCGCGACGGCAAGCGCGGGCGGGAGCACAAACTTGCATCGGGCCACGGGGGCGGTCAGTCCGCAGATCAAGTTTACTTTACGCCCTGGGGCGTCGGTGACGGTTCCGGCCGTGCGCCGCGTCAGAATTCGGTTCCGCGTCATTCGAATACCGTGAAAAATTCCCATGGCAGCGTTTTCCACATGATCGCGTCGAGATCGTTGAGATCGACCAGGCCAATTTTGCCTTGTCCCATCAGCACGGCCCGGGGCGTTTCCGGCTCGCAGATCAACTCATCGGACAAATACGCCCCTTCCGCATCCAGCGACTCGTCCTTCACGATGGACAAGGTTTCCGTGTCGACAGTCAGAAACCGGTCGGTTTGGATGTATGGTCGAGCGCTTCCAGTGCGTTCCAGGTATCTTCTCAAAATGTTCGCGCCGCGGTTGAAGAAAAATATGTCCACGTATCGGTCTCTTTCACCTGTGGAGATGATTCTTTCATCGCGAAAATCGAAATAGACATCGTCCATTGCCAATTCGTCATCTTCAACACGCTTGGTTGCCATCGCGGTGCAGGAATACGGATCAATTCTGGTTAGGACGTATCTTTCCTCGTCCCAAACGCGCAACGGCAGGGCGGAAATCTCGCCGCCATTCAACACGATTCGCGCCGGTCCCCTCGCCGCCCTGCCGCCACCCGGAAAATACAGCAAGTTTCCGTCCGGACAGTATCCCGCTTCCAGATTCACGCCCAGACCGGAATTTTCCCAGGTTCGGATCACCTGCAATCTTCGGTTCACTAGCTGTATGACGTCGTGACCGGCAGCCTGCGTGATCTCCCAGATCGCGGCGCCAGGCGAAAAGTAGGGCGAGATGCGCACCATGGAACGTCCTCCCCAGTTCGTGCGTTCGACAAAACCCAAGTCCCGCTGGGTTCGATAATCCGTTCCCATATCCTCCAGCGCGACCCAGCCGTAAGGTTCTTCGTTTCGCAAAACCTCCCCCACATCCATTCCATTCATCATGTACCGGTTGGTGGCCAAATCGATAAAATCATCCGAATGCAAGATCGCGTACTCGTGACTCGAGCCGTCGACCGGAATCCCTCCAAAAATTCCAAGCCACCACAAACTGCCCACCTCCAGGGTGCGCAGGGTGTCAGGTTCGAGCACCATGTACTGCGCGTCCGACGACATCACCACGATGTTGCTGCAAGCCGCCTGGACGCTGGAATGCAGGCAGCAGCCGGCCAACAGAAAGCAAAGGAAGCGCCTAAACATTGTTTCCGCACCTCCCGCCAACGTATTTGTACAAAATTCCGTTGAGTTCATGATCCATGTAATCGCCCCTGTTATCGTTTTCGCCTCCGGGAATAGGCTCCCATTCTTGTCTTTCATTATTCCACTGCAAATAAGAAAAACTCTTGCTGTCCGTCCTGTTACCCCACTTGTACCGAAACAGGGATTCTTTCCGCAAAGCATCGTCAGTGATCGTTGCCAAGGGAAATCTGTTTTCAGAGTCGTTCACAAAGGTGTTCAGCCATCTCCGCGCCGACGCCACTTTCTCACTGAGAATCTGCGCACCTTTATCCACATTCGCCCGATAATTCCAGAAAACGCTCGCGGTCTGTTCCGAGCAAATCTGCATCAGGCCGGCGTCCGAGCTGGCGCCGAGGTGGGGCAGCCCGGATTGGAACTGAGTAATGTCGCTTTCCGCGCAGGCGAGCCGCTTCAGGTCCGAAATTTCCTGTTCGCCGCTGTTCGGCCTGCCGGTTTCGAGCCCCCGGATGAACGGCGCGCCCGGAAAGAAATCGGCAAACGTTCGGTTCTTCTGCGCCGGCGTGGGTTCCTGGCCCGTGATCTTGCGCTCCGCGGCGACCCGGCTGCCGACCATTCCGGTCGCCGAGCAGGAGGCCGTCACGGTCAGGTCGCCGCCGTAGATTCCTTTGAACGCGTCGGCGCCGAGTTCCAGCACGTGTCCTTCGTCTTCCACTTCCGGCGAGTCGATGGGGTAAGTCGCTCCCGAACAATACTCCGGTTCTTCGAGTTGATATGAAATCGACGCCCGCCAGGTCACCTCCGCGTTCGCCGGGACGGTCCTCGCCTCGGCGCGGATTCTCGGCATCACCGGGCCGCTGAACAGAGCTTGCGGGGAGTTGCCGCCCGACCGGATCGTGAAATCGTCCGTGGAAGCGAGCGAGGTGATTTCGATAGAGCAAACCTGGATGCCGATGGGCGCCCCATCCTCGTCGCAGAACTTCCTGTAGCGCGGGTCGTCCCTCATCCCCGGTCTGGCTTTGCCGGCGCGGCAGATTTCCACAATGTCGATTTCGCTCAGGCAGGTCCTGGCGGTCCCGTCGTCCGACGCGGTCCCCGACGCGCCCGCTTCCGACGCCTCGCAGGCTTCGTTGAGGCAGTTGCCGTCGGCGTCGCAGCCGATCGGTATGCAATGGCTCCCTTCGCAAACGACCGTGCCGGGCGGTGTCAAGGGCTGCGGGGCCAGCTTCGGCGGCAAGGCCATGCGCCCGCGCACGTGCTCCAGCACGGTCAGGATGTCGCCGAGCACGCCGGTCCGGGCCCCGCCCGCCTGCTCGATCAACTCCGGCAATTCCGCCAGCGACACGTCCGTCAGCGCCCCTTCCAGCACCTCGGCGCCGAGATATGCCTCCAGCGCCGCCTCCAGCTTCGCCGCCGCCGGCGAACCGACCTCGATCATGCCCGAATTGCCCACGCGCCGCAATATCGTCTCCCACAGCAGCGCCGCGTCCCGCTCGCCCAGCGACGGGCCGACCGAATTGTCGGACCTCGGCCACCAGTTGATCAACACGTCGACCAGGACCGTTACCCAGCCGCCCGAGACGGCGATCACCTCGTTCGCCCGGAACGTCCAGGTCAAGACAACGGCCGCATTCGCCCCGGAAGCGCCATTGCGCGGCTCGCGCACCCGGCCCGGAAAATCCGCCCGGTCGAAAGTCATCTCCAACTCGTTCTCTCCCGACGGCACGTAGATCATCGAGCAGAACCGCAGGCGCTGCTTGCAGGCCGCCGGCAAGGCCGAAGCCGGCGGCGGCGTCCGCGGGTCCGTATAGCGACGATCCGCACCCAGCGGCAGCAGCGCGGCGCGGTCCAGTTCGAAGACGATGCGCGGCCTCGCGCCCGCCGCGCCCTGCGCGCCGCCCGCCGCTTGCGCGTTCTCCCCTCCGCCCACGCGGTACTCGATGCTGAAATCGTCTTCGATAGCCGACAGGCCGCCGAGCCAGTTCGACAGGCCGCTGAAAAAATCCTTCGCGTTCCCGTCCAGCTTCGCCGCGCGGGCCGGCACGTAGCCGGCCTCGCCCGGATCGGCGTAAACGATGCGGTCCACGCCGGGAAAGGGCTCCCCCGACAGATCGACGATCCCCAGGTCGGCGTATCCGTCGTGGTTGTAGTCGCCGACCACCGGCCGCGTCGTCATCGCCGTGATCTGGTCGACATACGGCGCCAGCCAGGCGGCATCCATGGAATACAGGTGAAAATCGTCGGACGTGGACGATTCCTTCATGGCGAAATCCCGGATCGGCGGGTTTGTCCCGGGATTGGCGTTCCGCACGACAAGGTGCTGCCGGGCGAGGGTGCCTCCTCCGTCGTCTTCGGCGTCGATTTCCAGTCGGAAAAGGCGGTAGTCCCCGGTGAACTCCCCGGGTTCGGCGGTGGCGGGAGATTCGACGGGCGGTTCCGGCGAGGCGGGCCGGTCGGTGACCGTCAGGGTCACGGACTGTGCGGGCGAGTTTCCGCCGGGTCCCGTGCAATACATGGAGATGGTCCAGGTTCCCGCCGCGAACTCGTTCGCGTCGCTGGTCAGCGGGCCGCTCGTTCCCAGATTCACGGTATCGTCCGCGAACCGGCAGGCGGTGGCGTAACGCGAGTTCCAGTCGAATGCGGCGGCCTCGTCGGAAAAGACGCTCGCCTTGAGGAGCCGGAAATCGAGCAATTGCGCGACCTCGTGCGTTTGCGGATTCGTGCCGTTGCCGTATTCGGTCAGGTTGCTGTCCTTGTCGCCGTCCGGGTCGGCCGCGGCGTCGTCAACCAGCGGGTCGAGACCGTTGGCGTTCTCCCACACGTCCGGCAGGCCGTCGCCATCATCGTCCTCGTCTTCGTCATTGTGGACGCCGTCTCCGTCGGTATCCACCCAGGCCAGCACGGTCAGGCGGATCGTCTCGCGGTTGGACTCCTTCCCGCCGCCCGTGCAGTAGAACTCGTATTCGTAGTCGCCCGGTTCGAAACGGTTCGCCGCGAAGGGTTCCTCCCCGTTCGGCGCCCAGTCGTCCGCGGCGCCGGACGCGCCCCCGGCGCCGCCCCGCAGGAGACTCCTCAGGCTCGGGGGCCGCGCGCCTCCCGTGCCGGCGGCGCCACCGGCGGCCCCGCCGCCGACGTTCACGTCGTGGCAGACCGTCGCGTAGCGCGAGCGCCAGGTGAAGGTCACGCTTTCGTTCTCGTAGATCCGGCTCGCCGACAGCGAAGCGGACAGCAGTTGCGGCGTTTCGTGATCTTGCGGGTCGGTGCCATTGTTGTATTCGGTCAGATTGCTGTCGCCGTCGCCGTCCGGGTCGGCGCTTGCATCGTCCACCAGCGGATCGAGATCGTTGTCGTTCTCCCAGACATCCGGCATGCCGTCGCCGTCGTCGTCGGTGTCCAGGTCGTCATGAATACCGTCGCCGTCGGTGTCGATCCATTTCACCACGGTCAGGCTGATCGTCCGCCGGGCGGATTCCTTGCCGCCGCCCGTACAATAAAACTCGTAGGTGTGCGTGCCGGGGCTGAAATCGGCGCCCCGGTACGTCACCGTGCCGCGCGGCCCCCAGTCGCTGGCGCCCGATGCGCCGCTGCTCACCCATATCGGGCGGCAGGCCGTCGCGTATTTCGAGTTCCACGTGAAGGTCACGCTTTCGTTGTCGTAAATCCGGCTTTTCGACAGCGAAGCCGACAGCAGTCGCGGCGTTTCGTGATCTTGCGGATCGGTGCCGTTCCGGTACTCGGTGAGGTTGCTGTCACCGTCGCCGTCCGGGTCCCCGTTCGCGTTGGACGCCAGCGGGTCGAGGCCGTTGGCGTTCTCCCACCTGTCCGGCATGCCGTCGCCGTCGTCGTCGCTGTCCCGGTCGTTGTGTACGCCGTCGCCGTCGGTGTCCACCCAGGCCAGCACGGTCAGACTGACCGAAAGTGAGTTGGAGGTTCCGCCGTAGCCCGTGCAATGCATCGAACCGCCGATCGTGCCGGGGCTGAAACTCCAGGCCGGGAAGGTCGCGCTCGAATTGGGGGAGCGCGCGCCGCCGCCCGTGCTCAGGTGGCAGGCGTTGGCGCCGGTCGAGCTCCAGCTCGCGGTGACGCTTTCGTTCTGGTAGATCGTGCCCGCGCTGAGCGAGAAGCTGTCCAGCGTCGGCGGATCCCAGGCGGTCGAAAAATTCCCGAAATCCCTCGCGAGCGGCTTTCCCGCCAAACCCGCAAGCCGGAATTTATAATTTATATTCGGAAAAAGCAAACAGCGAAGGACATGCCACTCGGATTGTTGTTTCAAGAGCCGTCGCACAGCCACTTGTTGGCCTGCGCGGGTAAACATCGTAATCTTGGGCTTTTCCGAAATCTGCCAGGAATCAACGATGAATATTTTGCGAACTCTCGCCATCGGCGCATTGCTGCTGCCGGTATCCCTCCAACTGCAGGCACAGGATGCCGCGGGATTCACGGGTCTCAAGGCTGAAGCGGTGGAGCGGGTCGAGTCGATGTCCAAGTTGAACCAGGAAATCGTCGACAGCCTGTTTTCTTTCGCCGAACTCGGCTTCCAGGAATTCGAGACCCAGCGCTATCTGGCGGAACTGCTTGTGGCGAACGGTTTCGAAGTCGAGCTGGGCGTGGCCGGCGTGCCTTCGGCCTGGTGGGCGCGCTGGGGCGAAGGCGAGCCGGTGATCGCCATCGGCTCGGACGTCGACGGCATTCCGCGCGCTTCGCAGATGCCGGGTGTGGCCTACCGGCAGCCCATGATAGAGGGTGCGCCGGGCCATGGCGAAGGCCACAACTCGGGGCTGGCGTCGGTGATCGTCGGCGGGCTGGCGGTCAAGGAAATCATGGAGCGTGAGAATTTGCCGGGGACGATCGAAATCTGGCCCGGCGTCGCCGAGGAATTGCTCGGCACCAAGGCCTGGTATGCCCGCGAAGGGCTGTTCGACGACGTCGACGCCGTGCTTTTCACCCACGTGTCGAGCACCATGAGCGTGAGTTGGGGCCACGCGCGCGGCACCGGGCTGATTTCGGTCGAATACATGTTCGACGGCATCTCGGCCCACGGCGCGGGCGATCCCTGGGCGGGCCGCAGCGCCCTCGACGCGGTGGAGCTTACGAACATCGCCTGGAACTTCCGACGCGAGCACCTGCACCCGCTGCAGCGCTCGCATTACGTGATCAACAACGGCGGTGATCAGCCGAACGTCGTGCCTTCGTATTCCAGCGTCTGGTACTTCGTGCGCGAGATACAGCCGGACGGCATCATGGAAAATTACGCAACGCTCAATCGTATCGCCGAGGGCGCGGCGATGATGACCGACACCGGCCTCAGCAGCCGCGTCGTGGGCGCCGCCCATCCGCGGCATTTCAACCGCCCCATCGCACTGGCGATGGACGCGAACATTCGCCAGGTCGGCATGCCGAATTGGAGCGAGGACGACCAGCTATACGCGCGCGCCTTGCAGGAGTTGATGGGCAACGAGAACCCACGTCGCCGATGTCGTCCGAACCGCCGGAGATGGGAAATGGCGAGGGTTCGCCGATGTCCGGAAGTTCGCGCGGCAGGCCACGTGGGTTCTCGTTGCCCATCAACTCCTGCAAGGCGCGCGCGTA
>JANQSV010000172.1 GCA_028279115.1 Pseudomonadales bacterium | reverse complement strand
ATCTGCATCGGCGCAAGTTCCTGCGCATGAGCTTTCTCGGCCGCTGGAACGGGATTCTCTATTTCGTTCCGCCGATGCTGATCGCCGCCGGGCGACTGTTCGACTCCGGCGTCTTTCGGGATCTGCTTTACGAGGGCGCGGCCCTGCTCTGCTGGCTGCTCGCGCTGAGCACGATCGCTTCCATCATCGACCGCGCTTTCGCCCCGCGCGCGTCCTGACACGGAATTGTTCGGCGAATCAGTTACAATGGCTGCCCCTAGGCGCATTCTGGAGACCATCTTGTTTCGACTGAACTGCCTTGCCATAACGGGACTGCTGCTATGGACGGGCATGGTCCAGGCCCAGATCGGGCAGACTCTGGTACCCATCGATCCCGCGTTGCGCGAGGCTTTCGAAGCCATGCGCGCCGACGCGCGGGTGATCGAAGCCCTCGCACAGCTTCGCCTGCGCGAACCGGCCAATATCGAAGAACAGATTCGCATCACCGAAATCCCCGCGCCTCCTTTCATGGAAGACGAACGCGCGGCTTACTACCTTGAGCAGCTTCGGTCGCGCGGCCTGGACGACGCCTATATCGACAGCGAAGGGAACGCCATCGGCGTTCGCCGGGGAAGCGGAGACAGACCCGTGTTGCTGATCAGCGCCCATCTCGATACCGTGTTTCCGCCCGAGGTGGACACCACCGTGGAGTTCCGGGACGGCAGGTATTACGCGCCTGGCATCGGCGACGATTCCCGCGGTCTGGCGGTACTGCTCGCGGTGATCGAGGTGCTTGAAGAAAGCGGAATCGAAACCGGCGCCGACATCATGTTCGCGGGCAATGTCGGCGAGGAAGGCCGCGGCGACCTGCGCGGCGTGAAAGCGATCTTCCGCGATCATCCGGAAATCGACGGTTTCATTTCCGTCGACGGCGTGCGCATGACGCGCATCACCATCGGCGGCACCGGCTCGCGCCGTTTCGAATTCCGGTTCAGCGGCCCCGGCGGCCATTCCTTCGGATCCTTCGGCATTGCCAGCGCCGTTCATGCCATGGGCCGGGCCATTGCCCGCATCGCCGAATTGCGCACCCCCAGCTATCCCAAGACCACGTTCACCGTCGGCACCGTCGACGGCGGCACTTCCGTGAATTCCATCGCCGCGGACGCGGTCTTCGCCATCGACATGCGCTCGAACAATCCCGAGGAACTCGTCCAGCTCGAAGCACAGGCGAAAGAAGCCGCCTTGGCCGCGGTGGCGGAGGAAAATGCGCGCTGGAACAACGGCGAAATCGGCGTGGAGTTCATATTGATCGGCGACCGCCCGACCGGGCTGACGCCGGTGGCCAGCCCGATAGTGCAGTCGGCGGCGCTGGCTTTCGAAGCCAATGGCATAGCCTTGCGGGAACTCGGGATTTCAAGCACCGATTCGAATGTGCCCATGTCCCTGGGCATTCCCGCCATCACTCTCGCCGGCGGCGGCGACGGCGGTGGCGCCCATTCTCGCGGCGAATGGTTCGCGCCAGAGGAATCCCACCTCGGCCCGCAAACCGTCCTGCTGACGATTCTGGCGCTTGCCGGCATCGAAGGCGTCAGCGCTCCGCTTTTACATGAACGAGGGGCGGCGGAAAGCGACTGACCTCGCCCTGTCATTCCGCGTGAAGCGGAATCGCGGAATCTCATTGAGAATTCCGCGAGGATGTTCAGGCCGTCCCTGGCGCGGCGGCGCGGACGGTTGTGAGGATATCGAGATAGGTCTGCCCGGTGTAATCCGGATGAATGCCGCCTTGCATCCCGATTGCGCCAGGGATCCTCCATCGCCCTGTTCGCCGACTGTTTTCGTGCGATACCCAGCCGCGCCTCGCGGAACACATGAAAAGCACATGATTTTCCTTCAAATTAACACTAAATAAACATTCAAAATTTACCCTTGTTCTGTAGAATTTTACCGTTTAATTTTAATAAGGTCGAAGTGCGTATTGGCGACGCAGTTCGGACTCGGATGTCGTTGCGGAAAAATTCCATGCCCGGTCGGTAGAAGCGCACAGCTTGGAGGCGGGGTTGCGCGGCGAGACCATTGTTGAGGCTCTTGCCTTGTCTGCCGACAGGTTCCCCCCTACCCTCAGAACTTCGTAATATGTTGGCTTGCTGTTCGTATTGCTGTTCGTATTGCTGTTCGTACACGGTCGGACGCGTCCATGCTCTCCTGCTTTCCTTTCTCGTCGTACTCGCCGCGCCCTCCGCCCAGGCGCAGGACACCGAGACGATATTGGTCTCCGTCTTAAACGGCAGCGGTGTGGAGGGCACGGCGAGCCCGGGCGCGGTGGATTTCAAAGTGACGCTGTCGGCGGCGGTCGACAGCGATGTGACCGTGGCGTACCGGACATCGGTGCAAGCGGGGCAGACAGCGATGTTCATACACGATCTCCGGTACGTGGACGGCACCGGCGAGGTGACGATTCCTGCCGGGCAGACCGCCGGAACCGTGTCGGTGCCCGTCATCGCGGATTCGGAAGTGGAGGCCGACGAGACCTTCACGCTCGATTTGATCTTTGTTTCGCCGTCGTCGGTCGCTCTGGATCCGGACGCGAGCAGCGCGGTCGGCACGATCCTCAATGACGACGGGGCCTCGACCGGGATTACGCTTTCGACCGACCCCGCTTCGGTGGCCGAGAACGCCGCCGCCACGACCGTCACCGTGACCGCCACGCTGAACGCGAGTGCGCGTGACGAGTCCACGGCGGTCATCGTGGCCGTGGGGGGCTCCGCCGACGGTGCGACGGAGGGTACGGACTACGCCGCGGTGGCCGACTTCACGCTGACGATCGCCGCGGGCGCCAGGAGTGGCAGCGGCAGCTTCACGCTCACCCCCGCTGACGACGATGTGGTTGAGGAGAGCGAGACGCTGTCGGTGACCGGCCGCGCGACTGGGCTCGCCGTGACCGCCGCCGCAGTCACGATCGCCGACAACGACAGCGCCACGATCTCGATCGGCGCCGGCAGGGGCGGGGAGGATAACGTTCGGTTTCCGGTGCGGCTGTCGGCTCCGGCGTCCGCTGCGGTAAGCCTGGACTACTCGGCAAGCGTGGCGCCGGGTCAGACCGCCTCGCTCGACGACTTGGCGGCGACCAGTGGCACGGTGACGCTCGCGGCCGGAGCGACCGGCGCGGTTATTGAGCTGCCGATCACCGGGGACAATGT
>JANQSV010000143.1 GCA_028279115.1 Pseudomonadales bacterium | reverse complement strand
TTCGGAAGGTTCGGGATACACGTTGGCGCGGGCCACCACCAGCTCGTTGAGCGGCGGCAGCACGGCGCCGTCGAGACCTTCGGCCCGCATGCTGATCGTACGCACCAGCGTATCGCCGATATGCAGGTCGTCGACAGGTCCTTCCCAGCTTTCTTCCAGGCTCAATTGCCGCAAGGGCAGCCAGAAATCGCTTTCGCGCGCAATCTCCGGCCGTTCGAGCACTTCTATGCTCACGCCCTCGGTGAACGCGGTGACACGGCGCGTGTTCAGATTGCGGAAGACGAAATTGCTCGATCCGTCGGTGACTTCGCCACGGAAAAGAATGTCGGGAATTTCAAGCGCGCCGCTGCGTTGGGGAAAGATTACGTAACGCTTCTCGTAAACGCCGTAGCGGACGCCGTCGATCAGCTTCTCGTACTGGTTCGGCGAGCCGATCAACTGGATCACGGTGTCGGGAATTTCGAGTTCGGTGAACTGCGGATTGCGGATGCCGTTGATCGTGTAATACAGGCGGATGGCGAACAGCAATTGTTCCTGCACGTAGATCGATTCCTTGCTCGTCTCAAGTTCGAGGAAGAGTTCCCCGTTGCCCTGGTTGGAGCGTGTGCCCTCGTTGCGCACGAGCACCTCGATCGGGTCGGTTACGGTTTCGTTGACCTGGATCGCGGGAATCGTCAGATCGCCTTCGATCAGCGGGAACAGCGTCACGATGTAGTCGGTCCAGGATTCGACGGCGCCGTTGACGCTGCGGATCTGGCTTGAGGTGCGCGTGCCGAGCACGTCGAATTCCTCGGTCAGCGGCGTCAGATCGAGTTGCATGCCCTGGCGGCGGTCGTACACCCGAATCGTGTAGGTCAGGGTTTCGCCGCGGGCGAGTTCGGTGCGATCAACACTGGTTTCGATTTGCTGGGCGCTTGCCTGGGCCGGGGACAACAAGGCGCATATCGCAAGCAGCACCGTGATCAATGCCTGTCTCACCATATCTGCCCCCCGTCCTGAAGGCTGTTGGCGGTGCCGTTCAATTGCCGCTGCCGGTATTGATAGCGGAACTTGCGTTCGAGCAATTCACCGGGATCGTCCTCGATCCGGCGCAGCCATTGTTCGAGGGATTGCTGTTCCTCGAATTCTTCGTTGCTGTTCTGGCTCGGCGTATTCTGTTCGCTGTTGGACTCTGAGTTTTCCTGATCTTCCGGCGCCTCGTTCTGTTGCTGATCCTGCTGCTGGTTCTCGTCGCCTTGCTGGCTTTCCTGGTCCTGCTGCTCGCTGTTTTCCTGATCCTGCCCGGATTGCTGGTCCGAGTTCTGGTCGGATTGCTCGCTCTCGTTATTGCCTTCCTGACTCTCGCCTTGCTCGGATTGCTGCTGCTCGAGCAATTGCTCGACGATTTCCTTGTTGAAGATCGCGTCCTCGTGCTCCGGATCGGCCGCCAGCGTCAGATCGTAGGCGGCGATCGCTTCGGCGTAATTGCCGGCAAGGGCGAGCGCATTGCCGCGATTATAATGCCCGTCGGGGGTATCGAGGGCGCTGTATGCGGCAATCGCGGCATCGTAGTTCTCCGCGCGATAATTGGCCGCGCCTTGCCAGCCGGGGGATTCGAACAGGCCTGCCGCCAGCGCGTGATCCTCGGCGGCGAAAGCCTGCGCGCCGCGCTGGTCCGGGGTCTGCCACAAGGCCGACCATTCCGCGGCTTGCGCGGCAGGCGCCGGAACCAGGCTCAGCATGCCGGCAGCAAGCACCCAGGTGAAAAGCCAGCCGCGGCGGAAGGTCAGGGCCACCATGGGCGCCACGAGCAACAGCAGCCAGGGGCCGGTTTCGTACCATATGTCGAATTCTTCCTCGACGTCGCTCAATTGCGGATCGTCCAGCAGGTTCAGGTCGGTCAGCAGGTAGGCCAGGTCGGAATCCGAAAGCTGGATGTCGTGATAGCGTCCGCCGACCCGGTTCGCCAGCGATTGCAGCACGCTGCGGTTCAGGGCCGGCACGACCATGGCGCCTTGCTGGTCGGTCAGAAAATTGCCGTCGCTGGTGCGGATGGGCGCGCCCTGTTCGGTGCCTATGCCCATTACCAGCAGATCGTACGGTCTGTCTTCGAGTTGCCGCGTAATCAGCAATTCCTGGTCGAATCCGCTGATGCCGTCGGTCATCAGCAGAATCTTGCCCTGGGAGGCTTCGACGTTGTCGAGCAATTCGATCGCCATGTCCATGGCGGCCATGGGATTGCTGCCGAACAGCGGCATGATATTGGGACTGAGCGAAGGGACCAGCGCTTCGATCGTGACCACGTCATCGGTCAGCGGCATCACCGCGTGGGCGTCGCCGGCGTATACCACCAGCGCGGTCTGTCCTTCGTCGCGCAGGGCCAGGATATCGCGCAATTTGCGTTTGGCCAGATCGAGCCGCGAAGGCACATGGTCCTGGGCGAACATCGACAGCGACAGGTCCATGACGATGACCAGCGCGTCCTCGCGTTGCTGCACCGGCTGGGGCAGTTTTTCCCAGACCGGGCCGGCCAGCGCCACGGCCGACAGCGCCCAGGCGCAAAGCAGCAGCATTAGCGGCGTGCGCTGGGCGGCGTTGCGCGAACAGTCGAGCAGGTAGGGCAACAGGTCCTTGTCGATGGCCTTGTCCCAGGCGCTGAGCGCACTGTTCACCCGCCAAAGCGCGAGCACGAAAATCGCCGCGGGAATCAGCGCCAGCAGCCACCAGGGGCGCAGGAAATGGAATTCGCTGAAAATGGCGGATGACAACAATTCCATGACAGCTAATTAACCCCCTTGGGCCTCCCCGGCCCCGGCCGCCTGTTCGTCGGATTCCGCGAGCATCGCCCGCCCGGACAGGGACAGCCAGGGAATCGAAACCAGCGCCAGCAGGAAACTGATCAGCATTGCCGCTCCCAGCGGCCAATGAAACAGCGCGCGCGTGGGCCGGTAGGTTTGCTCGTCCTGTTCAATGGTTTCCAGCCGGTCGAGTTCTTCATAGATCTCCACCAGGTCCGAGACGTTCCGGGCGCGGAAATAGCGGCCGCCGGTGGATTCGGCGATGCGGGTCAGCACCGCTTCGTCGAGTTCGGCCGAGGGGTTGATGGTGCGCGCGCCGAAAAAGGTGCGCTGGGTGATCTGGTCGGCGCCGATGCCGATGGTATAGATCTTGATGTTTTCGGCGCGGGCGAGTTGGCCGGCCTGTTCCGGCGAGACTTCGCCGGCGTTGTTCACCCCGTCGGTCAAAAGCACGAGCACGCGGCTGTTTTCCGGCCGGCTGCGCAAGTGGATCACGGACAAGCCGATGGCGTCGCCGATGGCGGTTGCCGATTCCTCGATAATGCCGATATCGGCTTCTTCCAGCAATTCACCAACGATCTCGCGGTCGAAGGTCAGCGGCGCCTGGACATAGGCATGGGCCGCGAACAGGATCAGGCCGAGGCGGTCGCCTTCGCGGCGTTCGACGAAATCGCCGACCACGGCCTTCACAACATCTATGCGCGAAGCTTGGCGGCTGCCGATGATCATGTCCTGGGCTTCCATGCTGCCGGATATATCCACGGCCAGCATCAGGTCGCGGCCGGTGGAAGACAGTTGCACGGGCTCGCCGAGCCATTGCGGCCGGGTTGCCGCGAGCACCACGAGCAGCCAGATGAGGATGCAGCAAATCAGATTGAGTATGCGTCCGGAAGTCAGGTTCTCGCTGTCCGATTGCAGGCGCTCAAGCATGTTGAAGAAGGGAACGTACAAGGCCGCGTCCTGACGCGGGGCGCGCGCCATCAACTGGTATACCAGCAAGGGCAAAGGCAGGAGCAGAAAAGCCCACGGCCAGGTGAATTCAAGCATCCGGACCCGAAACCTCCAGACCGCCGGTGGTCTGATTCCGTTGCGGGCGGCCACCGCTCCGCCGGCCGCTTTTCCGACCGCTTTTCCGACTCAGGTACATGGAGCGAATCCACTCCTGGCCGAAGACATGCAAGCTGTCCGCGTCTACTGAAATGGTAGGCTGGAATCGGCCGTGACTCAATGCCGCGGCCAGTTCCCGGTCGAAGCTCATGCAATTGCCGTTGGCCCGGAGAAAGCGCAGCCAGTCCTCGCCGCCGAGACCGGCGACCGCCGAGTTCGGAAAATGCGCCAGCGCCACACGCCGCAGCACCGAGTTGAGCGCATTCACGTAGCGCAGCCGGGCCGCAGCCGGATCGCCGCCGGCTTCGTTCGCGGCAAATTCGTCGTAGATTCGCTCGAGTTCCAGCAGGGCATGGCCGCAGAATCGCCGCCGCCGCCAGACGGCGATCGCCTTGCGGCCGCCGAAGTAGAAGCTCGCCAGCAACAGCGCGGCAAGAACCCACCAGCCCGCCGCCGGCGGCCAGAGTCCCACCGGTTCGGGCAGATGTATATCCGCCAGTTGATTCAGGAGTTCTGCGCTATCCACTGTCGAATCTGCTCCACCACCAAATCGTTGGTGCGAATCTTCAGCAGGGCGACCTGCAGCCGGTCGAGTTCGGACTCGATCAAATGCATTCTCTCAATGAACTGCTCCCGGTAACGCACCCTGGCGCGCCGGTTATGCGTATTCAGCGCGCCCTTGCGCCGACCGTCGGTAATGCTGTAGAGCCCCGGCGTCGGCAAGAACTCTTCCAGCGCATCGTAAACCAGACAACATACCACGTTGTTGTGCTGACTGAGCTGATTCAGATATTGCACGGCCCGCTCGTCAAGGGTGACAAAATCCGAAATCACGTACAAGGTGCTGCCGGGCCGCATGATCTTGCGGATTTGCCCCAATGCGTCGGACAGGCGTGAATCGGAGTTTTCCGGCAATTCACCGCCGGTGACGCTGCCGAGGGAGCGGTTGAATTCGAACACCTGGTTGAGCAGATGCAAGGCGGAGCGCCGGCTGCGCTTGGGGCGCACGAGCCGTTCCTCGCGGTCGGAAAAGACAAGGCCGCCGACCCGGTCGCCATTGTCGATCGCCAGCCAGCAGAAAACGGCGGCGGTCTGGGCCGCGATCACCGATTTGAACGCGACCCGGCTGCCGAAATACATGTTGTGGGTCTGGTCCACGGCGATGATGACCGGCCGCTCGCGTTCCTCGCGGAATACCTTGGTGAAAGGCCGGCTCGTGCGGGCGGTGACGCGCCAGTCGATCAGGCGGATGTCGTCGCCGGGCTGGTAGGGCCGGAATTCCTCGAAATCGATGCCGCGACCGCGCATCTTGGAAAGAAGCAAGCCGCTGATGCCGGCTATGGACCGGGTATGGGCCAGGTATTCCAGGGTCTTGGCGGCATGGCGCTGCATCAGCAATTGCCGCAGGCTGACGGTTGCCCCTTTCGCCTGATAGCGGGCGTGCTCAGGGTCGATGCGGTACCTGGAACTCATGTCGGGGCGGCCCCGTCAGGCGGACGGCACGCGTTCGCGAATCGTTTCCAGCACCTTGTCCGGCGTGACGCCGCCGGCTTCGGCCTCGAAGCTCAACAGAATGCGATGGCGGAGCACGTCGAACATGATCTCCTGCACATCGTCGGGGCTGACGAAATCCTTGCCGTGGATCCAGGCATGGGCGCGCGCGCAGCGGTCGAGCGAAATCGTGCCCCGGGGGCTGGCGCCGTATTCGAGCCAGCCTTCCAGGTCCTTGCCGTAGACCAGCGGATTCCGCGTCGCCATGATGAGCTGGATGATGTACTCCTCGACTTCCGGCGCCATGTGCATTTCCAGCACTTCCTGGCGGGCGGCGAAAACATTCTCCTGGGGAACCTGGCTCGGGGGGTCCGGCAACTTGTCCGCAGCCTCGTCCCGCACCAGGTGGAGAATGTCGCGCTCGGCTTCGATCGAGGGGTAGGTGATGGTGACATGCATGAGAAAGCGGTCGAGTTGCGCTTCCGGCAGGGGATAGGTTCCTTCCTGCTCGATCGGATTCTGCGTCGCCATAACCAGGAACAGCGGCGGCAGGGTGAAAGATTCGCGGCCGACGCTGACCTGATGTTCGCCCATCGCTTCGAGCAACGCCGATTGCACCTTGGCCGGCGCCCGGTTGATCTCGTCGGCGAGCACGAGGTTATGGAAGATCGGTCCCTGCTGGAAGCGGAACGAACCGTCTTCGGGTCGGAATACCTCGGTTCCGGTGATATCGCTGGGCAGCAGGTCCGGCGTGAACTGGATGCGGTGGAAGTCGCCTTCGATGCCGCGGGAGAGATCCTTGATCGCCTTGGTTTTGGCCAATCCGGGCGCGCCTTCCACCAATAGATGGCCATCCGCCAGCAAGGCGATCAGCAACCGGTCGATCAGTCGTTCCTGACCGATGATCTGCATCGTTAACCAGTTCTTCAATTCCGTTATCGTCGGATGCTGACTCATGCCATGAGGTCTCTGTCGCGGGCGCAAAGTCCCGGATTGTAATGGTTTTGCAAGGGATGTCTAGCAATGACCGGGCTTACTGTATCGGCACAATTTGAAATTGAAAATTTTCAGGATTTCCCATCAGCATTGAAATGCAATCAAGCCGGCTCATGAACTATTTTCGCCGAAAATTTGCCTTTTCGGGCAACCCTTTGTCATGGAGACTTCAAGGATGCAAATGCAAATGCCCAAACCGCCACACCCAGTCCTGAACGCGATACTGATTGTCGCCATCGTCCAAATGGCCGGAATCGCCGGAATCGCCGGGGCGAGTGGATGATGTATCAGTTGGTGCTTGCGCGCGTGGACGCGACAGCGGGAAGCATCGTTGAGCGGCCAACGGAGAGAATCGACGCGAACGGCCAACGAATCGACCGGCTCGGCGAGCGCGTCGAACGAAATTCGGTTCTCATCGCCCGAATCGGCGAACGCGTCGACCGCAATGCGGAACTGATCCGGCAAAACGCGGAGCGTATCGATCGCAACGGCGAACTCATCCTGCAACCGCGCGAACGCATGACCGCGGTGGAAGTCCGCGTAGGCGGGCTTGAAGAAGTAGTTCACTTCTTTCACCCGCCAGAAAGCGAGTTGCGGCAAAATCCCTCATTCCACATCCTCGCGGACTTCACCGTTTTCCGGTATCCACCCCAAGCGCGCCGGCTCAACGTCATCGAATCATTGTCGGATTTTCACATCGCGATGCTCGCCGGTTCGCGTAATCGCCTGTCGGCAAGTTGACCGATAGCGAAAAAAATAGCAAGCTTCCCGGTGATCGGTCAGGGAAGGAACAATAATGCAAGCCCGATTTTCCGCAGGTTTCTGTTCGTTGCTGGCCGCCGGTCTGGTCTCGGCACAGAACGTCGTCGAGGAAATCGTCGTCACGGGGGATCTCGACAGTCTTCCGGGGGGCTATGTGGAATCGGTGTTCGGATTCGACAAGTCGCTGCTCGAAACGCCACGCTCGGCTTCGACCATATCGGCCGCCTTGCTTGAGCGCTTCGACCTGCAGGATATCGACGAACTGATCGCCTTCTCTCCCGGCACGTTCACCCAGTCCTTCTTCGGTGTGGCGGGCGGCCTGGACATTCGGGGGACGCCCGGCGAAAGCTATTTTCGGGGCATGCGCAGGCTGGATAATCCGGCCAATTATCCCACTCCGATCGCCGCGTCCGATCGTATCGACATCATTCGCGGGCCGGCCTCGCCGATCTATGGGCCGTCCAAGATCGGCGGCTATGTCAATATCAACCCGAAATCGGCGCGAATCGAAGAGACCGGAGCCTTGCCCGCCGACACCGCCGGAGCCGCCCGTTACACCACGGGCAGTTGGGACGCTTCGGCGCTGTCGGCCGAAGTCGGCGGTCCGGCGCTTGTGGGAGGGCGGCATATCGGCTACTACCTCTATGCGCTGACCGAAGATTCGGGCTCGTATTACGACGATACCGACAAGAACCAGGATCTGCTGCAAGTATCCGTTGACCTTGATTTCTCCGGCGGTCTCGGCGCGCAATTCGGCGCCATGCGGCATAACTATCTGAGTAACGAAATTTCGGGCTGGAACCGGCTCACCCAGGACCTGATCGACCATGGGCGCTATGTGACGGGGTCTCCGTCTTCCCTGGACCGCGACGGCGACGGCTACGTTTCCCATCAGGAATTCGACGTGGACGGAGACGGATTCACCGATCTGAACCCCTTCGCCGCGGGACTGGCGCCGGGGCAAGCCGGGCGGCTGGAGGGGACCGGCGTCTGCCGGATCGGAGACGTTCCGGTGTTCGGTTGCTTCCCGGACTTGATGGCGCTGCAGAACCCCGGAACGGCAGTCATCGAAGGCAATATGAATATCACCGAGCCCGAAGACACCCTGGATACAAGCGTGACGACCTTGTATTTCGATCTGCTCGGCGGCGGCAATGGAACCTGGGAATGGAAGAACCAGTTGTTCTTCGAGCACTACGACAGTCTGAACGAAAACAGCTACGGCTTTTCCCGGTTTCACGATACCTGGGTAGTGGAAAACAAGTTCGTTTTCTCGCGCGACTGGCGGCTCGACGGGCTTTCCGCAGCATTGCAGTTGTCCCCCTCCGTGAGGCGCACGGATTTCGAGCATGCCAGCGACTATTCGAACGAATATTTCGATCGTTACGACATAACCCGATCAGCGGGCGCGGTCGAGCCGCGACTGCTCGCCACCCGGATTCATGACGACTATACCGAGTACTATACCGGCGACTACACGAACATCGGCCTGGCCGCGTTGGCCGACTTCACCTTCGACAATGGATTTTCCGTCTTGCTCGGTATTCGCGGCGACCGCATTTCGCTGGCGAGCAGGCAGCCCCTGGACAAGCTGTTGTTGCCAAGCTCCAGTAATTTTTGCCCGCCGCCGGGAGACTGCGTTGCGCTGTCCGCCGAAGACGAAGTCGACGGAACCTCATGGACCTTGAGCCTGAGCCGGGAACTCGCCGCCGGCGTGTTGCCTTATGTCACCTTGTCGCGACAAACTACGGTGATCGCCGGCCAGGGCGCGGAAGTGACCACCGCCAATATCCGCGACGGAACCGCGGTGGATCAGTCCGAACTGCTTGAAGCCGGCGTCAAGGGCAGCATTTTCGACAACAGGCTGTATTTTGCCGCCGCCGCGTATCGCCAGGAACGCACCGACTATTCGGCCCAATCGATCGTCACCAACCAGGCGACCCGCACCGAAGGAATCGAACTTGAAGCCCGCTGGGTAGTGAACGACAATTTCCTTCTCGCCTTCGGCCATGCAAGCATGGAGGCAATCAACCTGAACACGCGCCAGGCCGGCTCGAGATTCAGTTATGTCGGCGCCGAGGATCTGCCCGGAATCGAACCCTGGGAGTTGTACGGCGGCGCCCTCGGCGCGAACATCGTCAGCGAAGACTTCCGCCGGGCCGGAATGCCGGAACAGATTCATTCCCTGCTCGGCACGTGGGATTTCGACAATGGCTGGACGCTGAACGGCAGTGTCGTCGACGTGGAAGAAACGCATTCGGGCTTTTCGCGTGGCGTGCTCCTGCCCGGATATACCCTGGTGAATCTGGGCGCCGGTTATGAAACCCGTTCCTGGCAATTCAACGTCAACATCAAGAACGTGACGGATGAGCGATATTTTCGCGCCAATTTTCCGAACCTGTACGGCGGCGTCATCGTCCTGCCGGAATTGCCGCGGCATTTCACGGTCAGCGTTCGCCTGAGTTTCTGACAGGGATTTCCGATGGACGACTCCCGCTTTCGATTCCTGTTCCTTGCGCTGTTGCTGGCCGCAGGCCATGCGTCGGCGCGGGACGTCGTGGAGGAAATCGTCGTAACGGGCGACCTCGACAGCCTCCCTGGGGGCTATGTGGAATCGGTGTTCGGTTTCGACAAGTCGCTGCTTGAGACGCCGCGTTCCGCTTCAACGATCTCATCGGCTCTGCTCGAAAGATTCGACATGCAGGATATCGATGAGTTGATCGTGCTCGCGCCGGGCAGTTTCACCCAATCCTTTTTCGGCGTGGCGGGCGGGCTCGACATCCGCGGCACCCCCGGCGAGACCTATTTTCGCGGCATACGCAGGCTCGATAATCCCGGAAACTACCCGACGCCGATAGGCGCATCGGACCGGATCGACATTATTCGCGGCCCGGCTTCGCCGATTTACGGACCTGCGAAAATAGGCGGTTACCTGAACTTCAACCCGAAATCGGCGCGAATCGAGGAAACCGGGACATTTCTCGCCGAGACCAGCGGTGCGGTTTCGTTCAGCACGGGTAGCTGGGACAAGGCGGTGGTTGCGGTCGAAACAGGAGGACCGGGCCGGTTCGGCTCGCGGGAGTCGGGATACTACCTGTATGCGCTGAGCGAAGACTCCGGCAGCTACTATGACGAAAGCCGGCAACGGCAGTATCTGCTCCAACTTTCCGTCGATCTCGACGTGTCTGAATCCATCCGCGCCCAGTTCGGGAGCATGTGGCACCAGTACGACGGCACCCAGGTGGCCGGCTGGAACCGGCTCACCCAGGATCTGATCGACCATGGACGCTATGTGACCGGGTCTCCCTCTTCCCTGGACCGCGACGGCGACGGCCACGTATCCCACCAGGAATTCGACCTGGACGGAGACGGCTTCTACGATCTGAATCCCTTCGCGGCGGGGCTGATTCCGGGTCAGGGCGGACAGCTCGAAGGCTCGGGGGTCTGCCTGATCGGGGCAGTGCCGCTGTTCGGCTGTTTTCCCGAATTGCTGGCGCTGGAGAACCCGGGCGCAGGGACTATCGCCGGCAACCAGACGCTGACCGCTCCCGGCGATGCGCTGGAGAACCAGGTCACGACGCTGTATTTCGATCTGGATTTCGATCTGCCGGGCGGAGACGACGCCGGCTGGGAATGGAAAAACCAGTTGTTCTTCGAACGCTACGACAATCTGAACGAAAACGCCTATGGCTTTTCGCAGTTCCACGACACCTGGGTCCTGGAGAACAAGTTGGTGTTTTCACGCCGGTTCCGATTCGACGAGCTAACCGCCGCATTGCAGTTGTCGCCCTCGCTGCGCCATACGAATTTCGAGCATGCCGACGATTACACCAACGAGTATTTCGACCGCCGCGATCTGTCCCGGCCGCTCGACGCACGCGCCAGGCGCCTGCTTTCCACCCGCATCGACGGTGACTACACGGAATATTACATAGGCGAATACACCGACATCGGCCTGGCCGCATTACTGGATCTGACGTTCGACAACGGCTTCTCGGTGCTTGCGGGCGTGCGCCACGACTCTATCGAGGTCGAGAGCCGGCAGCCGCTGGACAAGTTGCTGTTTCCCAGTTCCAACAATTTCTGCCTTCCTCCCGGCGATTGCGCGGCGCTGGCGGCGGAGGACGATGTCGGCGGCGTTTCCTGGACCTTGAGCGTCAGCCGGCAAATGGACAACGGACTGGCGCCCTACGTAACGGCGTCGCGGCAATCGACGCTGATCGCCGGCCAGGGCGCCGAAGTGACCACCGCCAACGTTCGGGACGGAACCGCCTTCGATCAATCCGAACTGCTGGAAGCCGGAGTCAAGGGGCGCTTGCTGGACAGCAGGCTTTACTTTGCCGCGGCCGCCTATCGCCAGGAGCGTACCGATTTTTCCGCCCAGTCCATCGTCACGAACCAGGCCTCGCGCACCAGGGGAATCGAGTTCGAAACGCGCTGGTCGGTCAACGAAAGCCTGTTGCTGACCTTCGGCTACTCCCGCATCGAAGTGGTCAATCTGAATACGCTGGAAGCGGGGTCGCGCTTCAGTTTCGTCGGCGCGGAAGATTTGCCGGAGATCGAGCCCTGGCGCTTCTACGGCGGCACGCTCGGGGGCGATGTCATAGGCGGCGACGCCCGCCGGACCGGTATGCCGGAGAACATCTACTCGCTCACTGGCGCCTGGGATCTCGGCAATGGCTGGACGGTCAACGGCAGTCTGGCCGATGTCGAAGAGGTTTATTCGGGATATTCCCGCCGCGTCCTCTTGCCGGCGTATACCCTGGTGAATCTGGGTTTCGGATACGAAGCCAGCGATTGGCTGTTCAGTTTCAACTTCAAGAACGTCACCGACGAACGGTATTTTCGCGCGAATTTTCCCAATTTGTTCGGAGGCGTGATAGCGTTGCCTGAATTGCCGCGCCATTTCAACGCGAGCATTCGCTATCGCTTCTGAATGCGGTGCAATCACGGACTCGCAGCTTGTATGAATTGATCGCCGGGCCGCTGTTCCGGCTTCCCGCGGAAGCTTCCCACGGCATTGCCCTGGGAATGCTCGACGGATTGCATCGACTCGGATTGTCCGGACTGATGGCCGCCGATGTCCGCGCGCCGGCTCGGCCGGTGCGGCTCATGGGCCTGGAATTTCCTCACCGCATCGGTCTTGCCGCGGGCCTGGACAAGAATGGAGACCATATCGACGCGCTGGCGGCGCTGGGATTCGCATTCCTCGAAATCGGCACCTTGACGCCGCGGTCCCAACCCGGCAATTCGAAACCGCGGCTGTTCCGCGACCGGGGCGCGCGGTGCATCGTCAATCGCATGGGCTTCAACAACAAGGGCATCGCCCATGCGGTCGCCCGGCTTGAGCAGCGGCGGAGCGAGATTGTCATCGGCGTGAATATCGGCAGGAATCGCGACACGCCGGCCGAGCGCGCCGGCGAAGACTACCTGGAATGCCTGCGCCAATGCCGCGATGCGGCAGACTATGTCACGGTCAATATCTCCTCGCCCAACACCCCGGGCCTGCGCGAACTGCAATTCGGCGAGCATCTCGAACGCCTGCTGGAAGCGCTTAAACAGGCCCAGGCCGAACACGAGGCGGAATCCGGCAGATACTTGCCCATCGCCCTGAAACTCGCTCCCGATCTGAACGAAAGCGAGATTCGTCGAATCTGCGCCGCGCTGCTGGCCTGGCAGGCCGATTGCATCGTAGCCGTGAATACGACGCTGAGCCGGCCGGATTCACTGCCCCGGCATATCGCGCGGGAAAACGGCGGACTCAGCGGGGCGCCGCTGACCGGACTCGCGCGGGGGACGGTGCGCGCGATCAAGAGGGAAGTGGGCGGCGCCATCCCAATCATTGGCGTCGGCGGAATCATGAACGGACAGGACGGCCGCGACATGCTGGCGGCGGGCGCCGACCTGTTGCAGATCTACAGCGGCTTCATATTTCGCGGCCCGCGGCTGGTCGGAGAACTCGCGGATGCGCTCGGTGATTACCGGGTCGGAGACTGAGCCGGCGCGTCATGCCTGAATTGCTGTTCTATACCACGGAGGGCTGCCATCTATGCGAATACGCCGCTGCCATGCTCGACGATCTTGCCCGATCGGGTAAAGTCCGGGCAAAGCCGGTGGATATCAGCGAGTCCGAAGAGCTGGTCGCACGTTACGGGCTGACGATTCCGGTCTTGCGCGATCCCCGCAGCGGACGCGAACTGAACTGGCCCTTTACCGCGGAACAAATCGTTGAACTATTGCAAACGGATGCCGGCGACCAGTCGTCATTCCGCGCGCGGTGATGGAGCATCCATGCCCCCCACCCCTGCGGGGCGGCGCTGTGCGCCGTCCAAGATGGATTTTGCCGCAGAACCATCCTTTCATATTGAAACTTTTGCAAGGCCGAACAAGCGGATGGCGTTCTCCGTGGTTTGTCGGGCAATCTCCTTCCTGTCTCTCCCCGTGCATTCGGCGACCTTGTCCAGTACGGTCGTCAGATATTTCGGTTCGTTGCGTCGGCTGGCTGGTTTCGGCAGCAGGTTTCGCGGCAGCAGGTAGGGAGAGTCGGTTTCCAGCAGCAGCCGGTTCGGCGGTATGTGCCTGGCTATGGCCTGCAATTCGACGCCGCGCCGTTCGTCGCAGATCCAGCCGGTGACGCCGATATGCATGTCGAGTTCGAGATAGTCGCGCAATGCCGCCAGGGTATCCGTAAAGCAATGCACCACGCCCCCGGCGACGCGCCCGCGATGCCGCTTCAGAACGGCCAGAAAATCCTCATGCGCGTCGCGCTGGTGCAGGAACAGCGGCTTGCCGACCGCGGTGGCGATTTCCAGGTGCTGCTCGAAGCAATCCAGTTGATCCCGCCGCGGCGAATAGTTGCGATTGAAATCGAGTCCGGTTTCGCCCACGGCCACGACCTGTTCAAGTTCGCAAAGCGCCGCGACCGCGTCGCGCCGCTCCGCGTCGAATGATCGCGCCATATGTGGATGAAATCCCGCCGTGCTGCTGAAGAAGTCCGGAGTTTCGCTGGCGAAGCGCGAAGCCGCCTCGCTGGTTTCGCGATCGGTTCCGGTCAGAATGATGTGATTTAGTCCGGCGCTTCTGGCATCATCCACAACCTGCTGAAAATCGTGCTCGAACGACTTGTGCGTCAGGTTGGCGCCGATGTCGATCAGATTCATGACAAACGAGGCGGGTTTCCGGGGATTCGGAGTCTATCTCAAGGGGAGTGCGGGGAAAAGTTTCGAGTCAGCAGGAGCGGGGGATGCAGACCGACGCGAGCGGTGGTAACTGAAATGAATAGAAAAATCGGCGGCAAGGCGTTGAACTGGGCCGAACTCGGATTCGAATACGTTCGGACCGACTGGCGCTTTTCCGCCCGTTGGCGTGATGGTAAATGGAATGAAGGCAGGCTGCTCGACAGCGAGATCATGCCGTTGCACGAAGGCTCGCCGGCGCTGCATTACGCCCAGGAATGCTTTGAAGGCATGAAAGCGCAAGGCACCCGCGACGGCAGGGTCTTGCTGTTCCGGCCCGAGCTGAACAGTGAGCGCATGAAGCAGACCGCCAGTCGCCTGCTCATGCCGGAAGTGCCCACGGACTTGTTCATGCGCGGGGTGGAAACCGCGGTGCGGGAGAATCGCGAATGGATTCCCCCCTTTGGCGCCGGCGCCAGTTTGTACGTGCGCCCCATGCTGATCGGCGTGGGGGACAACCTCGGTTTGCGACCGGCGAAAGAGTTCGAGTTTCGCGTTTTCGTTTCTCCGGTAGGACCCTATTACAAGCAGGTGGGACTCGCGCCGATCACGCTTGCGGTTTCGGAAATGGATCGCGCCGCCCCCCATGGCACGGGCAATTTCAAAGTGGGCGCCAACTATGCCGGCAGCCTGCTTGCAACGCGCAAGGCCCAGCAGCAAGGCGCCAGCGAAGCGCTTTATCTCGACGCGGCGGAAAAGCGCTATATCGACGAAGCCGGATCGGCCAATATCCTGATCGTCATGCGCGACGGCAGTCTGGCAACGCCATACTCCACGGCGGTGCTGCCGGGCGTGACGCGCCGGTCTCTCATGCAACTCGCCGCCGACCGGCTCGGCATGCCCGTTACCGAACGACCCATCGATCTGCGCGCCGAGTTCGATGATTTCGTCGAAATGGGCGTCTGCGGCACCGCGGCGGTGGTGACGCCGATCACACGCATCTGGTTCGATGGCGCCTGGCGCGTAGTCAACCGCAAGAAACTCGGTGACGAAATAGAAGGAGGCGGAGCGGTCGGCCCGGTCATGCAGGAACTTTATGATCTGCTGACAGGCATCCAGCAAGGTGAAATCGCCGAGGATTACGGCTGGCTCCATGAAGTCGCGCTTTAGTCGATCGATTCTTGACCGATAAGGGTCAAGTACCTATATATGCCGCATGATCGCGATGCCGGATCATGGAACAAGGAGCAGGCCAGCATACATGGCAAAGTCACTGGTTATAGTCGAGTCGCCAGCCAAGGCGAGAACCATCAACAGATTTCTGGGTCCCGAATACGTCGTCAAGTCCTGCGTCGGCCACATTCGCGATCTGCCCGAGAAGGGCGGGACGGGGGGGCGCCGCACCAATACGTCGACCGCGACGCGCAAGATGAGCCCGGCGCAAAAGGAAACTTTTCGCAAGCAGAAGGAAAAACGGCAACTCGTACAGCGGCTCGGCGTCGATCCCGAAAACGGCTGGCGGGCGAGATACGAAATCCTGCCCGGCAAGGAATTGATCGTCGCGGAACTCAGGAAACTCGCCGCCAAGTCGCCGCGGATCTATCTCGCCAGCGACCGTGATCGTGAGGGAGAGGCTATCGCCTGGCATCTGCAGGAAGCCATCGGCGGCGATCCCGAACGTTACCGGCGCGTCGTATTCAATGAAATCACCCGCAAGGCGATTCAGGAGGCCTTCGCCGATACCGGCAAGGTCGACATGCGTTATGTCGAGGAACAACAGGCGCGCCGTTTTCTCGACCGCGTCGTGGGGTACATGCTTTCGCCGCTGTTGTGGGCGAAAGTCGCCCGCGGCCTCTCGGCCGGCAGGGTGCAATCCGTGGCGGTCAAGCTTATTGTCGAACGCGAGCGGGAGATCAGGGCGTTCAATCCGGAAGAATATTGGGAAATTTTCGCCGGACTCGTGACGAAAGCGGAGCAGGATCTGCGCTGCCAGGTTGTCAGGCGGGCAGGCCGGAATTTCAGGCCCGGCGATCGGGAAACCACCGAAGCGGCGCTGGCGGCACTGCGCGTCGCGGAGTATCTGGTGGAGAAGCGCGAAGACAAGCCGACGACTTCAAAACCGCGGCCACCGCTCATCACTTCGACCTTGCAGCAGGCCGCGAGCACCCGGCTCGGATTCGGTGTCGGCAAGACCATGTCCACGGCCCAGCGCCTGTATCAGGCTGGTCACATAACGTATATGCGAACCGATTCGACCCATCTCAGCAACGATGCGATCGCCGCCGCGCGCGACCACATCGAGCAGCGTTTCGGTGGCGAATATCTTCCCGATGCGCCCAATTTCTATCGCGCCAAGGCGGGAGCGCAAGAAGCCCACGAGGCGATCCGGCCCACCGATGTCAACCGGCCCGCCGAGCAGTTGCAGGATATGGACGGCGACGCGAAGCGGCTGTACACGCTGATTTTCCAGCATTTTATCGCCTGCCAGATGGTCCCGGCCAGATATCTTGCGAGCACAATCAGTGTGCGGGCCGGCGATTTCGAATTGCGCGCCAAAGGGCGGATCATGCAGTTCCCCGGTTATCTGGCGGTCATGCCCTCGCGCGACGAGGATGTCGTCCTGCCCGATGTCGCCGCCGGTGAAAAGCTGGAACTGAAAAAACTCGATCCGGTCCAGAACTTCACTCGCCCGCCGCCGCGTTATACTGAAGCGAGTCTGGTGCGGGAACTGGAAAAGCGTGAAATCGGCCGTCCTTCCACGTATGCCTCGACGATTTCGACGATCCGGGATCGGGGCTATGTGAAACTGGAAAACAGGCGCTTCCATGCCCTCAAGATCGGCGACATCGTCACCGAGCGCTTGCAGGAGAGTTTTCAGGACCTGATGGACTACGATTTCACGGCGCGCATGGAGGACTCGCTCGACGAGGTGGCAACCGGTCGCAAGAATTGGAAGGAATTGCTCGACGACTTCTATCGCGATTTCACCGCGCAACTCGCCAAGGCTCAAGACAAGGATGGCGGCATGCGCGCCAACAAGCCGACCGAAGTCGATATTCCCTGCCCGAAGTGCGGGCGCGCCATGCAGATCCGCAACGCCTCCACCGGGGTGTTTCTCGGCTGCTCGGCTTACGGCCTGCCGGGGGACGAAAAATGCCGCGAAACGATCAATCTGATTCCGGGCGAGGAGGCGATTCGGGCCGACAGCGTCGAAGACGCGGAGAAGGCCGAAAACATTCAGCTGCGCAACAAGCGCCGATGTCCGAACTGCGGCACGGCAATGGACGCCTACTTGGTTGATAGCGCGCGCAAGCTGCATGTGTGCGGCAACAATCCCGATTGTTCCGGCTTCGAACTCGAACGCGGCGCATTCCGCATCCAAGGGTACGAAGGCCCGATTATCGATTGCGACAAGTGCGGTCGGGAAATGCAACTCAAGAGTGGCAGGTTCGGCAAGTATTTCGGCTGCACCAACGAGGATTGCCGCAACACGCGCAAATTGCTGCGCAACGGCAAGCCGGCGCCGCCCAGGATGGATCCCGTGCCCATGCCGGAGTTGCGCTGCGAGAAGGTCGACGACCATTTCATCTTGCGCGAAGGCGCCTCCGGGCTTTTCCTGGCCGCCAGCGGCTATCCGCGCAACCGCGAAACCCGCTCGCCGAAAATCGCCGAACTACTGCCGCACCGAAATGAGATCGACCCCAAATTCGCGTATCTGTTCGACGCGCCGGTGCAGGACGACAAAGGCAACCCGAGCATACTGAGTTTCAGTCGCAAGACGCGCGAACACTTCCTGCAATCACAGGCGAAAGGCAAGCCCACCGGCTGGCGGGCGTTCTATCGCGACGGCCGCTGGCAGGCCGGAACCGGCAAAAAGTAAGGAAAACTCTGAGTGGGTTTACGATCTACCCAGTTTATTGGCCAGTTTCTCCATTTTCCTGCGTCGTTTAATCAGCTCCATCGGATTTTTGGCCCAATATTCAGCATCCCGCTCGATTGCCCCTTTATCGCAGATCTCATCTCCACACATCTGACATTGCCATACATGTGTGCCCGGCGGTGAGAGATATGCAGAAACCAGCGCCGGCCGGCCATTTTCTTCAGTACCGTGTACGTGCGGACATAACGCACGTAGGTTCTCCTCTTTTTGCTTACTTCGTTCGCGTAGCCAATCGTTAACGTCGAACCGAATCGATCCTCGAATGGCCACCGTTGTTGCAACGAAGGCAAGTACCCAACCTAGCCAATGCAAACCATTTTCCATCTCTTTCGGCCTATAATTCAATTGCAAAAATATTGTAATAGTGAGGCAGGAAAGGCAACAGTATTCCGATATAATTCAGCCGGTTAGGCAAATATCGGCTGAAGTTCTACGCCATCGATCTCAGCAAAAATCGCTAATGATCTTGAAATAGCAATTCAGAAGGCAACCAGCCTTCAGTGTAACAGTCCGCCTCACTAAGCCAGTAACCAAGTCTGTCGTGTGGTGGACATGTTGTTCCCCAGTACTCCAAAAACAGCGCGTCGTCCAATCTTCCCGCGGCGTCAATCATCAAGTGTTCAATATCTCTAAGTTCCCGAGATACAAAAGGCTCGTTGGCGAAAATGGGTACAATGTGGTCCGCAACGCTGCCGGCACTGAAAAGGTCTCTGGTTTGGGGACAAAATACACCGTGATATGTCAACAGATACATTGCTGCGTCCTCGTACTTTCTTCTTGCACGAGAACCTTTGCAAATTTGCGGACATAACAGAGCTGCTTCCGCCCTGAGCATTCGTTTTTCGGTTTGCGGCAAATTCATATACAGGCGGACGTTGATGGGAAGCGTGTGAGATGGTTCAAGCCACCAAAGATGTTCGCCCGGAGGGAGTCGCTTGCGCCAGTAATCTCGCACATGAGCCATCTTTCCATCTTCATCCAGGCTGGAGAAATTCCTGTAGCTGATATCGAATCTTTCGAATAACGGGGAATCTTCACTGTCCAGATCGACCACGAATCTGGGTGTGTTGGAAACACGCACATGCTTTATGCAATCTTCGTATTTGGCCCATCTTGCCTCGGGGCGACCACCTACTTTACCGAACATCACATAAATCTCGCTGACGCTCGGATCACGCATACTTTCGAACACGCTGTTTCCGCCCGCGCTCCAAGTGTCTCGCACCGAGTATTTGACCTCAACTCCATAGCCGCGGACTCGAATATCCGGAAATGCGTGTGCGTGAAAGGTTGGTTCAACCGTTACGCCGAGCCCCTCAGCCGCAACTTTCAGCATGCCCAAAACGCCTTGCTCAAACTGCTCTGGACCTCTGTACAACTGACTTGAGCGTAGATTTTCCGTCAAGATTTCCGCTGTGCGGTTGAGTACGGCCTCAAATTGTTCCCGATTCGATGTAGTCTCCAACTGATTTGGCGATGTGCCAAGCCAGGACCGGGGGTACGGCATTTCCTATTTGGCGCTCGGTAGCTCGCATCGCGCAAGCAAAATTGAACGAATCAGGGAACGATTGCAACCTTGCAGCTTCCCTCAATGAGATTCGGCGTTCGAGGTTGTAATGCCACTGAACGTTTCCATTACTTGCATACATCCTCTCTCCTGACTAAAAAATAAAAATAACTACTAGCAACCCAGCCGGATAACGCCGACGCTGACGCCTTCTATTTCGAATCGGTCTCGGCGCAGATCGACTTCTATGGGTGCGATTTGCGGATTTTCCGCGACTAGTTCCAGCCGATGGCGCGAACCGTTCCGGCGCAGCCGTTTTACGGTAACCTCGTCCTCGATTCTCGCGACTACGATGTCGCCGTTGCGAGCTTCGGCAGTCTTGTGGACAGCCAGCAGATCGTCCTCGTAAATGCCGATGCCGATCATGCTGTCGCCCTTGACGGTGAGAAGGTAATCGGCGCGAGGCGAAAACATGTCGCCAGGCACTTCGCTGTAATCGGCGACCGATTCCTCGGCTAGAATTGGCGAGCCGGCAGCGACTTGGCCGATGATCGGCAGGCCGGCGGAAGTCTGTGCCGGAATGCGGATGCCGCGGGAAGCGCCCGGCGCCATTTCGATGGCGCCCTTGCGCGCCAGGGCGCGCAAATGTTCTTCCGCCGAATTCACCGATCTGAATCCCATGTGACCGGCGATTTCGGATCGTGTCGGCGGGTATCCGGTATCGCGCAGATGGCCTCGGATGAAGTCCAGAATCTGCTGCTGGCGGGCAGTTAATCCATGCATGGCTTTGCTCGTTCTCGCGAATCACTGTGATTATATACAGTTATCTGAACTCGTCCAGAAATCTTGAGCGGAATCCCCGGCAAATGTGGTAACTTCCCGCACCACAATGGACCGAAGAACTTTCACCCGGCTCGGCCTCGGCGCGGCGGCGGCGCTGGCGTCGGGTTGCATGGGCAACCGAATGCAGACGAATACTGGGGAAACCGCTCCCGGACCGCTGATGGTCGATTTGCGCGGAACGGAACTCGCGTCGGACGAGCGGGATTTGCTGCAACGGCGGAGCGTTGGGGGCGTCATCCTGTTCGCTCGCAACTATCGCTCGCCGGCGCAATTGCGGGAGTTGACCGCGGCCATTCGCGAAAGTGCGCCGCGGCTGCTGATCGCGGTGGACCAGGAAGGCGGTCGCGTACAACGATTTATCGAGGGTTTCGTGCCTCTGCCGTCCTTGCGCAGCCTGGGCGTGGCATACGAGCGGGATCCCGCCAA
>JANQSV010000107.1 GCA_028279115.1 Pseudomonadales bacterium | reverse complement strand
TGGTATTTCACGGTCGATGTCCTGCCCGGCATCCGTATTTTGCTCGTCAACGGCGAAGCCTCGGACCAATGGTTCGACGACGAGGGCCACTGGTTCAGTCTCGCCGTCGGCGGATCCGTCGAGTCGCCGTTCCGTCTGCAGGCCCTCGAGCCGGCCGAATTGAGCGCCGCGGCGCTCGCGCAGAACGACGTGGCGGTGTTGCTCAATGTCGGCGCGCTCAGCGACGGCCAGGCCGGTGATCTCGCCGACTACGTGCGCGGCGGCGGCGCCTTGCTGATCGCGCCGGGGGATCAGGTAGATCCGGAACGATTCAACCGGCAATTCGAGGGAGTCAGTCCCGCGGCGCTGGCGAGCCCCAATCCGGCGGCTGCCGGCGACTACCTGGTCATCGCGGATTACGACCGACGCCATCCCGTGTTCCGTTCGCTCGACACCGACTGGTCGGCCCGCTTCCAGGACCACTGGCGGCTCGCGCCCAACCTTGAGGCCGACGTGCTCATGCAATTCGACAACGCCATGCCCGCGCTGGTCGAACAGGAGTTCGGCGAAGGCAAGGTTCTGCTGTTCGCTTCCAGCATGGACCTCGAATGGAACAACCTGCCGCTGCAAGGACTGTTCCTGCCTTTCGTGCATGAAACCCTGCGCCATCTCGTCCAGCCGGACCTTAAGCAGCGCTCGTACCAGGTCGGGGATCGCTTTTCGGTCGATATCAACGGCTCCGGCGCCGTGGCGGCGGCGCAGGGTCCCGATGGCGCGGCGCTGAACTTCGGCAACGAAAACTTCGTCGTCGAAGCCGATATGCCGGGCATCATCCAGGCGCAGGTCGACGGCGCCCTGCAGAACTTCGCGGTGAACACCGAAGCCGGCGAATCCACGCTCGCGCGCGTGGCGGTTTCCACCTTGACCGACGCCATCATCAATCCCGATACCGATGTCGTGCGATCAAGGGAAGTGCAGATGGCGGAACTGGTCGAGGAACTCGAGCGGCCCCAGCGGATCTGGTGGTGGATTCTGGGTCTTGCGATGCTGCTGCTGCTGGCGGAGTCGGTTTTGGCCAATCGGACCTATAGATAGCACCAAAATGGTGCATGCAATTTTCACTCCTTATAAAACAACGAGTTACAATATTTCTTGTCACACATATGTCATATTATTGAAAAATATCCCCGATTTTCCTTGATTTAGAGCGCCAATTGGACAATATTCCGGGCAAGAGAAGACCCCAGTCGCCCGGAGATTTCAGTCATGTTCCGCACACGCCAATGGATAATCTCCGTTTCCAGGGCTGTTGCGGCAGGTTGGCTGGTAATCGCCGCCACAGCGGTTTTCTCGACGGAAACCGCTTCCCAGACCCTTCATTCGAGCAGCAGCCTTGGGAACAATGCCGCCCATGTGGACGGCATGTTGCTGCGCGCGCATTTTCTGCAGGAACAGTCGAATTACGACGAGGCGATTTCGGTATTGCGGGAAGCGCTGCACACCACCCGCATGACCCTGGGTCTGTACCACGAAAGTCAGTTCGAGATACTCGACGGCTTGATCGCGAGCGAGGCCGCGAAAGAGAATTGGCGGCGTGTGGACGATCTCAATGCGTTGCTGTTGCATCTTTACGACAAGATTTATGCCCATGACGCCGCAAATCTGGAGCTGGGGCTCGAAAAGGTAACGAGGTGGCATGTCGACGCATTGCACTACGACCTTGACGGTCGCACAGTTCCCCACTTGCGTGAAGCACGCAAATTGTTCAAGGCGCGGCTGCAACTCGCCCTTCAGGCGGAGACTCCCGATGTCCGCAAGATCGAACGCCTGCAAGAGGGCATTCGCATCGCCGAGACCCACCTGAGCGTTCAGTCCGACGGCCACATGGACGAATTGCGCAAACAACAGGCCTTGCACAGAGCCTGGCTGCTTTCGAGTCTTGATTAGGCGGGAAGTTAAAGGTCGCTGAAGGGAAGCACCGCCAGTAATTCCATTCGTTTAGGGGGAACGATAAAGAAAGTAAACTCGCGAGCCCCGCCTTCAGCTATTCACCCGCCGTTTACGGGGGGGCGTACAGCGAATGAACTATCGTTGATCTTAACATGAGGCCGGCAAGATTCCCTGTCGGTAACAATTTATCACAATAGGCAGCATCGAACCGTCGCCAGACGGCGACTCACGCTGTGCGATCCGATTCATGGATTCTTAACCGGGATTATGCCGAGTTTCTGCGCGCGCTGCCTCCAGTTCTTGCGCGCCAAGGCCTGCATGTCCTCGATATCGTCGGATTCGTCGACAATCTCAAGTCCGAGCAGGGTTTCGATGATGTCTTCCATGGTCAGAATGCCTTCCATGGCGCCGAATTCGTCCACGACCACGGCCAGATGCTCTTTCTTGGCGATGAACGTGTCGAGCAGATCAGGCACGGTGGCGGTCTTGTGCACGGCGATGATGTCCCTGCGCAAATCCTTCAGCACCATGTCGTTGTTTTCGTCCACGAGGTTGAGCAGCACGTCGTCCTTGAGCACATAGCCCGTGACATTGTCGTTCTTGCCTTCGTAGACCGGAATGCGCGAATGGGCAAGATCCTCGTGCCCATCGTGGAAATCCCGCAATTTCATGTCTTCGCTGGCCGCCACCACGACGATGCGCGGCGTCATCACGTCGGCCGCCTGGATGCCGCGGAAAGCGAGCAGATTATGGATGATTCTGCGTTCGCTTTCTTCCAGCACGCCGGATTCGGTGCCGATGTCGGTCATGACCGCCAGGTCGGTGCGGCTCAGCACCGCTCGATCCTTGTCGTTCTTCAACTTGCCGGTGATGAACTGGCTCAGCCAGACCAGGGGCCACAGAATGATGAGCATGACCTTGAGCGTGCGCGTCGCCGCCGGCGCCAGCGCTTCCCAGTTATTGGCGCCGATGGTCTTGGGTATGACTTCCGAGAAGATCAATATCGACAGGGTCATGATCACCGCGACGACGGCTTCCCAGTTCGTCGGGATGCCGAGGCCGAACAGGATCATTTCCGAGTTCGGAAAAAGCGCGGTCGCCTGGGCGCCGACGCCGATGGCGCCGGCTGTGTGCGCGATGGTGTTCAAGGTCAATATCGCCGCCAGCGGACGGTCGATGTCTTCCTTGAAGGCGGCCAGGTCCGCGGCTACGCGCGAGCCTTGCTTTTCGAGGACGCCGACATAAGTAGGCGTAACGCTGAGCAGCACCGCTTCCAGGATGGAGCAAAGAAAGGAGAAGCAGAGGCTGATGAAAAAGAAGGCGAGCAGGAGGCCCATGAATGCTACCGCGATGTCCGTAAATCAATTCTCACACAGTCGCCCGAATTCGCACAACTCCCGACGAGATTCTGCGACTTCGCGCAGAATGACCGGATTCCCCGCCGTCATTCTGCGCGGAGCGAGGCGCCCCCACTTCGTCATTCTGCGCGGAGCGAAGCGCAGTCGCAGAATCTCTTTGGGAACGCCACTCACTCCGCGTAGCGGAGCCTGCGCGGCAGGATCAGGCGCGTCAGCCCGTTCCAGGTGTTCCTCAGACTGTCGGGCAGGGCGAGCATGGCCGGCGTCACGATCAGGGTCAGGATGGTGGCGAACGAGAGCCCGAATACGATGGCGGAAGCCAATGCCACCCATTGAGAGGTGATCGGGCCGCCGACTTCGACCTCGGCGCCGATGAGATCCACGGAAACGTGCATGGCCAGGGGCAGCAGGCCGAATCCGGTGGTGAAGGTGGTCAGGAATACGGGCCGCAGGCGCTGTACGCCGGTATGCACGATCACTTCGCGCAGACTCCATTCCGCATGGGTCCGGCGCAGCACGTTGAAGGTGTCGATCAGGACGATATTGTTGTTGACGATGATTCCCGCGAGTGCCACGATGCCGATGCCGGTAAGGATCACGCTGAAGGTCTGGCCGGTGATCAGCAGTCCGAGCAGCACCCCGGAAGTTGATAGCAGGATCGACGAGAGAATCAGCAACGATTGATAGAAACTGTTGAACTGGGTGATAAGCAGAATCGCCATCAGCGCCATCGCCAGGGAGAAAGCCTGGGCCAGAAAGGCCGCGGATTCCGCCTGCTCTTCATTGGCGCCCCGGAACTGATAGTCCACTCCCGCCGCGGTTGGATTATCCTCAAGCCAAGCTTGAAGTTCCCGCACCTTGTTGTCCGCCACGATGCCCGGTGCGGGATTGGCGCGCACATAGACCACGCGATTGCCGTTCACGCGCTGAATCGAACTGACCTTGGGTCTGGGTTCGCGGGTAATGAAACTGCTGACGGGCACCGGCCCGTTCACGGTGGCGATGCGGATCGTATCGATCTGATCCAGCCCGCGGTATTCCCGCGGATAGCGCAGGCGGATATCGACTTCCTCCTCGCTGTCGTCGGGACGATACACGCCCATGAACACGCCATTGGTCATCATCTGGATGGCGGAACCGATTTCCGCCATGCTGGCGCCCATGATGGCGGCCTGGGCCCGGTCCACGGTGATTTCCCATTCGATGCCCGGCACCGGGGCGGTGTCGTCGATGTCGATCAACCCCGTCATGACATCTTCCATGTACGCGCGGATGCGCCGGGCTTCGCTGAACAGCAGATCGAGATCTTCGCCGGAGAGTTCGAGCTGGATTTCCTTGCCCACCGGCGGACCGTTTTCGAGCGGCGCGACTTCGGCCCGCGCGCCCGGCAGGCCGGCGATGGCTTCGCGATAGAGATTTTCCAGCTCGATGCCGTTCACGTCGCGATCCCTGCGGTCGGTCATTTCGATGTAGATCGAGCCGATCAGGTCGGGCGCGGTCTGGGAATCTCCGCCCAATTGCAGGCCGGCGCCCGACTGGGTGACGATGCCCTTGAAATGCCCGACTTCGCGGAGGCGGCCTTCGACTTCAAGCATGATGTCGCGCAATTCCGCGGGCGAATAATTGCCCCGGGCGAATACGTTGACAACGGTCTGGTTGGGTTCGGTCTCGGTGAAAAACTCGACGCCCCTGCCGAAGGTTAGATAGGAGCTGACGATGGCAATCAGTGTGATTATGCTGAGCGCGAACACGCAGACCGGGAAACGCACGGCAAGATCGAGCAATTTTGCGTAAAGCGCGGTTATGCCGCCGGTCTTTTCGGGGTCTCCCGCTTCCAGCGCGCGCAGGTATTTCTTGTCGGCGTCGCTCGATCTTCCGATCAGGGCGCCGATGGCCGGCGCGAACAGCAAGGCGTAAAACAGCGAACCAATCAGCACGGCGAACACGGTGATCGGCAGATAGCTCATGAACTGGCCCGCGACGCCCGGCCAGAACATGATCGGCAGGAAGGCCGCCAGGGTCGTCGCCGTCGATGCCGTGATCGGCCAGAACATGCGCTCGACCGCCGCCTTGTACGCTTCGCGGCTGCTCAATCCTTCGGCCATCTTGCGGTCGGCGAATTCGACGAGCACGATGGCCCCGTCGATGAGCATGCCGAGGCCGAGCAGCAGACCGAAGATCACCATGAAGTTGTAGGTGAAACCCATGATGGTGATGACGATGAAGGCGAAGAAGAACGAGAACGGCACGGCCAGGGTGACGAGCAGCCCCGAACGGACGCCGATCGCGGCGATGACCACGATCAGCACCAGCGCCATCGCCGTGGCCATATTGCCTTGCAGCCCCATGTTCTGTTCGAGTACGAGCGGCGCGGTATTGTTGATATAGGCGACCGTCACCGCCGGCGGCAACTGGGGCCGGATTTCCTCGACCACCCTGTCGATCGCTTCCATCGCCTCGACGAGGTTCGCGCCCTTGCGCTTCATCACATTGAGCGAGATCGACTGCGAGCCGTTGACGTAGGAATAACGGGTGGCGTCCTTGAAGGTGCGCCGCACGCTGGCCACGTCGCCCACGGTTAGCACGCCAAGATCGTTGGACACCAGCGGCAGATCGAACAAATCGTCCGAATCCTCGATCAGGCCCGGCACCTTGATCGAAAAGCTGCCGCTGCCCGTGTCGACCTGTCCCGCGGGAATCAGACGGTTGTTGCCGAGCACCACCTGGCCGATGACGGTGCTGGGAAAGCCGTAGGTCTCCAACTTGTTCGGGTCGATAATGGCCTCCATCAACTCTTCCCGGTTGCCGACCATCTGCGCTTCCAGCACTTCGGGCAGGATTTCGATGCGGCTCTGCAATTCCTCGGCGATGCGCAACAGCGTCCGTTCGGGCGCGCCGTCGCCGGTAACGACGATGTTTACCGCCGGTATGCCCGCCGCGGAGACTTCCTGGATGATCGGCTCTTCGGTATCCGGGGGAAACCAGACCTTGGCGCGGTCGATGGCCTCGCGCAATTCGTTGAGCGCGGCCTGGGAGCCCATGTCGATGTCGAACTCGGCGACGATGGTGGCCGCGTTTTCGCTTGAGAACGTGGTGTATTCGGTGATGCCGTCAAGCGCCTTGAGTTCGACTTCCACAGGCTTGGAAATCAGGCGTTCGGAATCTTCCGGTGAAATGCCTTCGTGAATCACGGTGGTGACGATGATCGGCACCTGCACGTCCGGGTTCAACTCAACCGGAATCGCGAGATAACAGGCGAACCCGGTCAACATGACCGCCGCGAACGCGGTGAGCGTGGTGCGCGATCTCGTGACGGCGGCGTCGATGTATTTCATGATTCCGTTCCGCTTGCGCTCAGGGGCGGGTGAGTTCCGTGACGACAGTCTGGCCGGAAAAGACGATCTCCTGGCCGACGGTGATCAAATTGACTTCACCGTCGAGGCCGGTCACCCAGACGCCGGGATTGAGCAGGCTGGTGTTGTCGCCGATGATTTCCACATTGCGGAATGCAACGATGTTGCGCTGATCGATGGTCTTGACCCCCAGCAATCCGGCATCGTCGAGCGTCAGGGCGGACGAGGGGATCAGATGCGCGCTGATGCGCGAGGCGCTGACCTGCATTTCGGTGGTGATGCCCGAACGAACCGCAAGCTGGCCGGGGTCGACTTCGACCTCGATGCGGTAACTGCGAGCCGATGGGTCCGCCGAGCGCGCAAGATAAATGACGTGTCCGGTGATGGTTTCGCCGCTGACGAGTTCCGCGCTGACTTCGGCGCCGATTTCGATGCGGCCCACGTCCTGTTCCGGAACGAGTCCGACGAGCAACATGGGATCGTCGTCGAGCACCGAGGCGCAAAC
>JANQSV010000079.1 GCA_028279115.1 Pseudomonadales bacterium | reverse complement strand
GCGCACTGGGCCTGCCGCTCGATGCGCCCGCGTTTTCCTCCCTCGCTTCCGTCATGACGCACGGAGACATCGCGGCGGAACGGACGCAATTCATACCCCTGGTCGTCGACGGCGACGGATTCCGCAGTCAATTGATCGTCACGAATTCCTCCCCGGCGGCAAACCTGTGCACGCTCGAGTTGCAAGGCGCCGAACTGGCAAACGGCCGCTTCGAGAGCTTCCACGGTTCGAGCACAACGTTCGAACTGGAAAGTCCGGGCGGTCAGAAAACATTCGTCAGCGCTGGAGAAAATTCGCTGGCCTACGGCTATGCCAGGCTCGAATGCGAGCGAGCCGCTGTCGCCCGCAATTTGCTGACTGCGGAAGCCCCGGGCCGGCTCGCGGGATTGGCCACCGTTCCGGGCGCTCCGACAGCGGAAGATATCCGGTTTCCGGTTCTGCCGAGAAGCGAAGAGTTCGCGTTGATCTTCGCAAACGATACCGGCGCGGATATCGATTGCGACATGTGGCTGGACGATTATCGGCTCTCGGTGCTCGATATCGTCTCGCTGACCGTCCCCGTGAATTCCGTCGCACTGCGGTTTATCGACGAGTTGTTCCAGATGCTGGAGGGGCAGGAAGCATACTCGGTGCACGCCAATTGTTCCGGGCCGGTCGCCGCGATGGGGATACCGTTGAACGGCGCCGTATTTTCAGCCGTACCCCCCATATTGCTCGGCCCTCCGAACCGGATCGTTACCGCGCCCTTGCTGATTGACGCGGACGGCTGCTCGAACGGTCTTTTCATCGACGACCCCGGCGGCAATGCCGCGATGGCCCGGGACTGCGGCGCGGTTGTCGACTTCGCGAACTCCCTGATCGCGGGCGGCTCAACCGCCGAGGATATGCCGATACGTCAATGGGGCAGAGGTGAGCAGGTACGTATCGAAGATTGGGTCGGAATCGGCCTCGACGGGGGACGAATCACCGCGATCGGCTTGTCCGGCCGCGGCCTGAGAGGGACCATTTCATTGGATCTGGAGCGACTCGACGCCCTGACTCTGCTCGATCTGAGCAACAATGACCTGTCCGGCAAGATCCCGCCGGAACTGGGGCAACTCCAATCCCTCACATCGATCTTGCTGCACGGAAACAGGCTGACCGGCGGCATTCCCGCAGAGCTTTCCCAACTTGCCGATCTTTCGGATCTGACGCTCGGCTCGAACCGGCTGACCGGGCCCATTCCGCCGGAATTCACCAATCTGCGGAAACTGCTGCGCTTGGATCTGAAGGAAAACTTCCTGAATGGAGAAATTCCTCCGGATCTTTGGCTGATTTCCGGCCTGCGGGAGCTCGATCTTTCGGATAACCGGCTGACCGGCGAAATTCCCCCGGAACTTGGACGGCTCCGCGGGTTGCGCGAACTGGACCTGTCCAGAAATCAGTTGAGCGGACCCGTTCCCTGGCAACTCGGTCAGGCGAACGACCTGAGAGAACTGGAACTCGACAGAAACGAACTCACCGGCGCCATACCACGGCAACTCGTCAGCCTGGAGAATCTGTGGTTGCTGAATCTTACGGACAACAAACTGACAGGCGCCATTCCGACAGAATTGGCCGAACTTCCGCGCCTGCAATATCTTTTTCTGGGCTTGAACGAATTGACCGGCTCGATTCCCGAGGTGTTTGCGGATATGTGGTCGTTGCAAAGCTTTTCCGTGTTCGGCAACAAGCTGGGGGGGACCATACCGACCGCTTTCGCCGGAACGCCCAACCTGCGCAGGTTGAACGTCGGATACAACGATTTCAGCGGAACCTTGCCCCGGGTATTCTGGAGCAGGATGGCGCGGGGAGAACTTTTCGTAAGTACGCACGGAACCCTGATTTCCGGAGTGGAAAACCCCCTGATAAACAGGCCCGCCCCGGATTATTCGACGGACCCCGCCGCCAACGGCAACGCGGCGTTTCACTCGATTTCCCTGTTTCAGGGGCCGCTGGTGATGGAAATCGATCCGAACGGAAGCCGGGTCGAATATCAAACTCCGATCATCAACCGGCGCGCGGCTCTGGCGGTAAGTATCGATCACGAAGTAAGCGCGCCGCCACTGGTGGCCGGCCGCGTATTGAACGCAACGGGCGAAGCGCCGACCGGACAACTTCAGTCCTCGGGCTTTTTTTCGACGGAAAGAACAGGGGGCGGCAAATGGCGCACCGAGTACGTATTCGACTTGCCCGGCGCAATGTTCATGCCCGGCAACCGGGTCGTGTTCACGATCGATCCGGATAACGAACTCCCGGAAACCAACGAAGAAGACAATGTGTCCGAACCTATCGTTCTCGCAGGCGCGGTCGCGCCGGAGCTGCGCATAACCTTTATTCCCTTTCATCTGCCGGGCGAGGATCCGCCAACGCTCGATACGGACCTGCTGATGAGGGGAATTGACGCCTATTTTCCGATTTCCGGCGACTATGCAACTGAAGTTCGCTCCGCGGTTGAACTCGATTCGCTGAGCACGGGCCGAATGCTGGCCAAGGTGCGGGAACTCTGGAACCTGGAAGCCGGGTTCGACGAGTTCTATCACGGAATATCCATGTCTCCCATCGGCGGGCGCGCCGCTTTGCCGGGCCATGTGGCGATAAGCGGGGCTTCGATCTATGGCACGATCCCGCATGAATTCGGGCACAACCTGAATCTGCGGCATCCGCTCGGCTGCGACGCGGCGGGACCGGATCATGACTATCCGTATCCCCTGGGCCGACTCGGACTGGAACGAGGCTGGGATCACAACTGGCACAGATTCGTATCCGGCGAAATGGAACGATTCGGCGATGTAATGTCGTATTGCACCGAAATAGACTTCATCTCGGACTACCACTACGAAAAGGCCTGGAACTACTGGCGCAGACACGGCTCCTATTCAAGCGCCAGTTCGGTGACGACGGCGGCCGCCACCACGGAAGGGACATCCACGGACGCAGTCACCGCGGGCACGGCCCAGGCCGTATCTCCGGAAGAGGTTCGGAGCCTCGCCTTGTCGGGCGGGATCAGCGCCGACGGCGTCTGGAGCCTCGGCCAGG